>CANHWS010000135.1 GCA_947464365.1 Cytophagaceae bacterium
ATTGGTCGTGTCGTTAACACCCTTGGCGAGCCTATCGATGGCAAAGGACCAATCGGTGGTGAGCTAGTCGAGATGCCATTGGAGCGTAAAGCCCCAGGCGTTTTGTTCCGCCAGCCGGTTAACGAGCCTCTCCAAACTGGTATCAAGTCGATTGATGCCATGATCCCGATTGGCCGTGGTCAGCGCGAGCTCATCATTGGTGATCGTCAGACTGGCAAAACTGCCGTCGCAATCGATACCATCATCAACCAAAAGGAGTTTTACGAAAAAGGCCAGCCCGTTTTCTGTATCTACGTCGCTATCGGCCAGAAGAACTCTACCGTCGCTGGTGTCGTTCAGGCACTTGAGCGTGGTGGTGCGATGAAATATACCGTCGTGGTTTCGGCTTCAGCTTCTGAGCCAGCTCCACTTCAGTTCT
This sequence comes from Cytophagaceae bacterium, assembly GCA_947464365.1. Taxonomy (GTDB): domain Bacteria; phylum Bacteroidota; class Bacteroidia; order Cytophagales; family Flexibacteraceae; genus CANHWS01. The sequence goes on from CANHWS010000135.1 coordinate 419, forward strand.
ACGCCCCGTTCGCGGGTGCATCTATCGGTGAGTACTTCCGTGACACAGGTCGCCCAGCCCTCGTTGTCTATGATGACTTGAGCAAGCAAGCTGTTGCTTATCGCGAAGTGTCGTTGCTATTGCGTCGCCCTCCAGGTCGTGAGGCCTATCCTGGTGACGTGTTTTACCTCCACAGCCGCTTGCTAGAGCGTGCTGCTAAGATCAATGCCAGCGACAAAATCGCCGCTGATATGAACGATCTGCCAGAGGGACTCCGTGGTAAAGTTAAAGGTGGTGGTTCGCTTACCGCTTTGCCAATCATCGAGACCCAAGCAGGTGACGTTTCGGCTTATATCCCAACCAACGTGATTTCGATCACCGATGGTCAGATCTTCCTTGAGACCAACTTGTTTAACGCTGGTATCCGTCCTGCGATCAACGTCGGTATCTCCGTCAGCCGTGTGGGTGGTAACGCCCAGATCAAGTCGATGAAGAAAGTTGCCGGTACCTTGAAGCTAGACCAAGCTCAGTTCCGCGAGCTAGAGGCATTTGCTAAGTTCGGCTCTGACCTTGATGCTGCTACCAAACTCACAATCGAGCGTGGCCGTAAAAACCAAGAGATCCTGAAACAAGGCCAGTACCAACCAGTACCGGTCGAGCAGCAAGTCGCGATAATCTACGCCAGCACCAGCGGCTTGATGGACCGTGTACCTGTCACCAAAGTCAAACATTTTGAGGCTGAGTACCTCCGGACTCTACAAGCCAAACACAAAGACACCCTCGAGTTGTTGCGTGCTGGCAAACTAGAGCAAGCCGCCATCGACGTGATGCGCAAAGTCGCTGCTGAGATTGTAGCAGGGTACTAAGCCACTTACCGATATTCGATATGAAACACCCTGCATTTTGTGGGGTGTTTTTTTTGTTAGGTGTGACGAAGTTGGCTTGTGACTGAGAGGGTAGCTAGGGTCATATTTGTCATTTGGAGCCTGTGTTTGTACCTTGCCTTCGGTACTGTTGCCACTATTAACCATACTGATGTTATCCCACCTAGCCCTAGAGCATATCGGACCTGCAACCAAGATGGAGCTTTCGCCTGGCAGCCGTCTAAATCTGCTGACTGGTGACAATGGACTAGGCAAGAGTTTCTTGTTAGATGTCATTTGGTGGTCATTGACTGATACTTGGCCAAAAGACATCAATCCTGAACTTGCTGGCGGTTATAAGGCCGTTCCGATCAATGGTCAAGCGGGGAAGTCAAAAATTACTTTCCAGCATTCTAGGGCAACTCAACCAACGGTCAGTAACTATGATCGTTCAAAAGCAGCCTGGTCCCGGAGCCGTGGTAAGCCGCCAAAATCGGGCTTGGTATTCTATTTTTTTGCGGATGGAAGTGTGGCTATTTATGATCCCATCATCAATACCAAGACCGAAAATCCGTCTGCATTTGTATTTAGCCAAGCGGATGTATGGAAAAATAGATCGAATGATGCTGTGATGCAAGGGTTGATCATTGATTGGGGTATCTGGCAGAAATCTGCGGACGAAGCCGATAAACAATCATTTGATTTATTCTGTCAAGTTCTAAAGCAGTTGTCAGGAGACGTTAGTGAGGTGTTAGAACCTGGGAGTCTTGCAACGATCAATGTCATGGATGCCTACAAGATGCCTACTATCCGGACAGCAACTGGGCAAGAGGTGCCAATTATTTATGCCTCCTCGGCTGTCAAGAAAATGTTATCGATTGCTTACGTACTTACGTGGGGCTGGCAAAAACATAAAAGTGGTGCAGAGATATATGGAGGGGAGGTAAAAGATGATTTGGTCATATTAATCGATGAACTTGAGGCCCATCTGCATCCTAAATGGCAGCGGCGTATCCTTGGTGCACTCCTTACAATTAAAGATTTGCTAGATAAGCCAAGTAATCAATCAGTTAAAAAGCCCAAAGGATTACAGCTATTTGCTTGTACACATTCGCCATTGGTTATGGCTTCGGCAGAAACGTATTTTGACCCAACTACAGATGCGTGGTTTGATATCGACCTAGAGGACAACCATGTGGAATTGGTTAAACGAGGTTTCTACATCTTGGGTACTGCAGAGGCATGGCTGACTAGTTTGGCTTTTGATCTTGCGACAACTGGGTCAGTGGAGGCAGAGTTATTGATTGAGCGCTTTGATGCAATGGGGGGCGACTTTGAGGACTTGACTAAAGACGAAGCACTTGCATTGGATCAGGAACTAAGGGCACATTTACCACAGATCAATGTGCGTTTTGTCCGTTGGAATAAGTTTTTGTTATCAAAAGGGTGGATTAAGTTATGATACGGGTTGTAAAGCAAAAAGAGCCTGATCAGTTTGATGCTTTGGTGCGAAAGCCTGGGCTAGCCTTATTGAAGCAACTTGGCTATGTTGATGATGCTGGAGCGCCTGTTGTAGGTATGTTGATTAAAACGACTGAAATCAAAGACAAGTGGAACCTTGAAGAAATTAGAGACGAGTTTAGAAAGAGTTACAACTTTACGTGTGCTTACCTAGGTATTCGGATATTAACTCGTGAGCCATCTAGCAGGTTGTCTGTCAAAAGTGGAGATATCAATATAGACCATTTCTTGCCTAAGGTATTGCATCCGCAGCTCGCCTACGAATGGGATAATTATCGACCGGCGCACAGCACGCTTAACTCTAAAAAGCAGGCCAGGTTATTATGCGACCCGTTCACTGTTGACCCGAATTGGTTCTTCCTTGATCGTGATGACTTTTGGTTTTATCCTTCGTTTAAGTCAAGCGATAATCAGCAATTGTACTCGTTGGTGTTAGATACGTGCAGTGTCCTTAACGATGATGATTATGCCGCCATTAGGAAGGAAGCTTATGATTTGTATGACCAAGGGGACCAGGATCTGTTTCGTGTCCTGTATCCTAGTTTGTATCATCATACTAGGAGGTGGAACTGTGTTTAGGTTCCTTGGGACCTAATCTGATTCAACTTGGGGCATACGTGGATTTTGCCCCCAACTTTCCCCATCCTTCCGTACCTTTGCATGTTAACACCGCCCCTTTTGGGTCTCAGCAACAGTTCTTGAGGTCCAATAGCAGGTGTTGTGTGCCCGAGGCCCCTAACCATCATGAGGCCTTTGTGATTAGCGTATTACCTCCCCCGCAACCCGGACTATGTTTTCAGGCTTTATCAGGCGGTCACCCACAGCGACAGAGGCATCAGCAGATGTAACTACTGACGTCTTTGGCACATTAGACCCCCAAAATATTCCCCAGCACATCGCCGTCATCATGGATGGCAACGGGCGTTGGGCCAAAAAACAGGGGATGAGCAAGCGGCTTTTTGGCCACAACAACGCCATCGAGGCTGTGCGGGCTTGCTCCGAAGGTTGTGCCGAGCTTGGTGTCAAGTACCTGACGCTATATGCCTTTAGCACCGAAAATTGGGGCCGCCCTCAAGAAGAAGTCGATGGCCTGATGTCGTTGTTGGTGCATACCATCGCAGCAGAGACCCCAACCCTGAACAAGAACCAAATTCGGCTGACGACCATTGGGCATACAGCAGGTTTGCCAGTTGCTTGCCAAGCTGAGCTCGCCAAAGCTATGGAGGATACGGCAGCCAACACCAGGATGACCTTGGTGCTGGCGCTCAACTACAGCGGGCGTTGGGACATCTCACATGCTATGGGGCAGATTGCCAGCAAAGTAGCCGCTGCCGAGTTGAGCCCTGCTGACATCACTAGTGAAATCATCAGTGCCCACATGAGCACAGCCGATATGCCAGACCCAGAGCTCTTGATCAGGACCAGTGGTGAGCTCCGGATTAGTAACTTCTTGCTCTGGCAACTAGCCTATACCGAACTTTATATTACCGAGACCCTGTGGCCAGACTTCCGGAAGGAGGACCTGCATGCTGCCCTTGCCGCCTACCAACTACGAGATCGGCGGTTCGGGCGGGTACAGTCCACCGACCAAACGACTTGACCCTATTGACCTATTTATCACCAAGCAGGGTGCCAATGATCCGGACCGCTGCCAACTTAACAAGACCCTAACAACCGCATTATCGCCCTTCTACATACTTTTGCGGTATTCAAGCTCGTTCCTGCCTATACCAACGCTGGGCGCGTAGCACTTCCATCCATGAGGCTTCAATTATCAACAGTCATCTTTTTCGTTTTTGCCGCCCTTGGCTTTGCGCCTTGTGCAATGGCCCAGATCCGGATAGGAGACGATACCCCCATCATCGACCTCAGCTATACAGCCCCCAAATCCTATGAGATTGGTGGCATTGCCGTGACAGGTGTCAAATTCTTGGACCCCAATGCCCTCATCAACATGACGGGCCTGAGGGTAGGAGACGAAGTTAAGATCCCGAGTGAGGCCCTAAGTACCGCCATCCGCAAGCTGTGGGAGACCAACATCTTGGGCGATGTTCAGATAAACGTCACGAGGGTTGAGGGAAAACTAGTGTTCCTAGAGCTCAACCTAAAGGAGCGGCCAAGGCTATCTGGCTTTTTGTTTAAGGGTGTGTCCAAAAGTGAGCGTGACGACCTGCGCGAAAAGATCAACCTAGTACGGGGGCGCCAGGTAACTGACGCATTGGTAAGCCAGGTCAAGTCCTCAATCAAGAAGTTTTTTGTCGAGAAGGGGTTCCTGAATACAACTGTCAACCTCCGTCAAGACGATGATAGTGCCACCCGTGGCAGTACTGTTCAGCTCAGGATTGAGGTGGATAAGAAGGAAAGGGTAAAAGTTAATAGCATCACTTTTGAAGGTAATCTGGCCTACGACCAAGTCGCTTTACGCCGCAAGATGGAAGAAACCAAGGTCCGGAAGTGGTACCGATTCTTCAAGTCTAGTAAGTACATCAAGGCCAACTACGACAAGGACAAGAAAGCCATCATCGACCAATACAACAAGGAAGGCTATCGGGATGCCGAGATTCTGTCTGACACCATTATGGCTCATGATAGTCGTTCGGTGGATATCCGGATCAAGATAGACGAGGGTAAAAAGTACTACTTCCGGAACATAACCTGGACGGGTAACTACCTCTATGACGGCAAACTATTGGGCAGCATCTTGGGCATCAACAAAGGGGATGTCTATAACATGGAAACCCTAGAGCGCCGTTTGCAGTTCAACCCAACTGGGGCGGACATCAGCTCGTTATACATGGATGATGGTTATCTATTCTTCAGCGTGGACCCTGTCGAAGTCAATGTGGACAAAGACTCCATTGACATCGAAATGCGTGTTTACGAAGGTAGTCAAGCTACAATCAACCGCATCAACATCAGCGGCAACACCAAGACCAATGACCACGTTGTGCTTCGGGAGATCCGGACCTTGCCTGGGCAGAAATTCAGCCGTGCGGACCTCATTAGGACCCAGCGCGAGCTATCGCAATTAGGCTACTTTGACCCTGAACAAATCGGTATCCAGCCCGTGCCAGATCCGAACAAAGGGACTGTTGATATCAATTATACCGTCGTCGAGCGACCTAGTGACCAGATCGAGCTGAGTGGTGGCTGGGGAGGTTTTTTCGGATTTGTGGGTACAGTCGGCCTTACGTTCAACAACTTTAGCCTTCGCCGTGTTGGTGACTTTAAGTCTTGGAGCCCTTTACCGAGTGGTGATGGCCAGCGTGTTAGTCTCAGGATCCAGGCTAACGGCGCTGCCTTCCAGACCTATACCGCCAGCTTTACAGAGCCTTGGCTAGGCGGACGGAAACCGCAATCCCTCACGGTTGGGCTTAACCACAGCATCCAGAACAATTTTGGGTCACGGATCGCGAGCAACCTGCAGCTGAGTAGTGTCACAGTCAGTTTAGGTAGGCGCCTTAAGTGGCCAGATGATTATTTCTCATTGGTCAACACGCTCAATATCCAGAACTACACCCTCAATAATTACACCATCTATGGCACCGCCACGGACGGATTTAGCGACGGGGTCAGCACAGCAATCAGCCTCAATACCACCATCTCGCGCAATAGCGTCAACAACCCGACTTTCCCGACTAGCGGTAGCACCATCAGCCTAGCTGTAAGCCTGACGCCACCTTACTCGGCTTTCCGGAGCAACAATAAATTCAACAATCTTGCCGAGCGGTTCCGCCTAATCGAGTACCACAAGTGGATGTTTGACGCCTCGTGGTTCACGCCGATCGCCAAAAACTTGGTGCTGAACACCCGTGCACACATGGGTTTCCTTGGGTCGTATAATAACGACCTTGGCATTGGTCCATTCGAACGGTTCAAACTGGGCGGATCGGGGCTGTCAGGCTTCAACTTCATCTTGGGGTATGACGTCATCGGCCAACGTGGATATCAGGACTCTAGGGTGATCACAAACGGCAACGCCAACGATGGTGCCATCGTCTACAATAAATGGGTTACTGAGCTGCGCTATGCCATCAGTACCAACCCAGCGGCTACTATTTATGCCCTTACCTTTGTGGAGGCTGGCAACTCTTGGGCCAATTATCGTGACTACAGTCCGTTCAATATGTACCGTAGTGCAGGTATCGGAGCCCGTATCTTTATGCCTGCCTTCGGGATGTTAGGCCTCGACATGGGCTTCCCGTTCGACGATGCGCCTACCTACAACAGCAACCGCGCCCCCGAGTTCCACTTCACGATCGGTCAACAAATCAGGTAGTCTTATGCAGAGCCACATCACCCGGGTTTTTAGGTTTGCCAAAGGCATTGTCCGTACTCCTAATTTTAATACTGCAGGCGCTGTGCTGCTTATTGGGTTTTGGCTATTGGCCCCTACCCAGCTGATGGCCCAGAAATTCGGCTATGTGGATACCAAGTTTGTCCTGAGCAAGATGCCAGAATACAAAACTGCCCAAGGCGAAATCGACAAAGTTTCTAGCCAATGGCAGTCCGAAATTGAAGCTAAGTTTAAGGACGTGGATAAGCTCCGGAAGGAGTACCAGGCCGAGGAAATCCTCTTGACTGAGGACATGAAGAAAGAGCGCCTAGCCGTGATCGTCGATAAGGAAAAGGTGGCCAAAGAGCAGCAGAAGAAGATCTTTGGGTTTGAGGGCCTGTTGTTTCTTAAGCGCCAAGAGCTCGTCAAACCCGTGCAGGACAAAGTCTATGAGGCAGTTGAAAAGGTCTGCAAACAGAAGAAGGTGGCTATCATGTTTGACAAAAGTGGCGATCTCGTGATGCTTTATACTGACCCCAAGCATGACTATACGGACTACATCTTGGAAGAGCTCGGGCTCGGTGACAAAAACGACACCATCGACAACAAAAAGTAGGGTAGGGCACTACTTGGTCCTACAGCCTATGTTGACCAGCACTACACAAAGGAGCCATTAGGCTCCTTTTTTTGTGATTATCCAGAGGGTCAAAATAGTCGTTTTTAGACTGTATGGCGTGTTTTTTGGCCTAGTAACTACTAATTTTAGTAGGTTTTAGTAGATATTAGTAGTTGGAGATTTCGGACCCCAAACGGCTAATCTTGCTTGCCTCTCCAAAGCCTACCAAGGCCTCAACACCTACCTCGAGAAACAAAAGACCAAGAAACTAGCCCAGTTTGAAGCGCTTAAGGCCAACCAGAACCTCAACGAACGGCAAGCCGCACTTATCGCGAGCTGGCAACGCAAACCAAAAGACTTGGTCAGTATCGAAAATCACCAGCGATACCACGGCGTGACCTACCAAACAGCCCGCACCGACCTGCTCAAACTCGTCGAGATGGGCCTTGCAAGGATGATCAAGGCGGGTAAAAAGCAGCTCTTTGAGCGGATATGACCGCACTACATAGGCTTAATGCCATGTTAAAGCAACTGCAGCGGAGGCCCTTTCAGTCTATCTAAGCCGATCTTGCCCACAGTTGGCATCAGCATTGCTGCTTTTTTGAACAGATTCATTATTATTGCACCGCAAATGCCCCGACAAGTCAGGTGGCAGCAACGACGCAATGCCCCGATGGCAATCGCCATTGGTCCAATTACAACAAGAGATGATAAAGAACCTGATGGTTGCCCTTGCTATGGGTACCGCCCTGGCAGCAGCCACCACCACTACTTCGGTAGCACAAGCAGAAGAAAAACCAGCAACTACCCTTGCGGTTAATCCTGCCAACAATGGCCCCCTCAAGATAGGCTATACTTCTGTCTATTACATCCTGAGCGCCTCCCCACGCGCAAAGGAGATCGAGAGTGACCTTAAGGCACGTAATACCCAACTCGAGAAAGAGCTTCAGAAAAAAATGGCCGACTTCGAAGAGAAGTACACTGGTTTCCAACGTGGACAAAACACCATGAGCGAAACCATCAAGGCTGACAAATACAACGAGCTCAAGAATCTGGAGAGCAGCATCAAGGAGTTCCAGAAGAACGCCGAGCAAGAAATGAGCACCAAACGTGAGGAGCTCGTAGCCCCAGAGATCGAAAAGATCACGAAGGCGATCAAAGAAGTAGCTTCTGAAAACGGTTATACCTACATCCTGAACGGTGACCCACAGATCATGATCTTCGGTGCTGACCAGTTTGATGTGACTGACCTTGTGTTCAAGAAACTAGGCATCGCTAAGCCAGTACC
>CANHWS010000136.1 GCA_947464365.1 Cytophagaceae bacterium
CAAGTTCGGGTGGGCCAACAGTTCGGTCAACCGACGACAATGGGTAGTGATCATAAATTTCGCCTTCCTTACCGACGACGCAAATGATCAACTGGCAAGCCATTGATGTCGATACCATCCTACTAGAAACGAGGCAGCAAAGCGATTTTTGGGGCAAGGTCCACCAGTTCGACTTCAGGGACAAGATTGCCCTAGAAGCTCGGTCTGGCAAAGGCAAAAGCACTGCAATAGGCATATTGGCTGGCACCCGCACGGACTATACAGGCCAGCTTTTGATCGATGAGCTAGATCGCCGATCGTTGTCTATATCGCAACAAAGTCAACTCTTGCAACGCACCTTCGGCATCGTTTGGCAAGACCTTCGGCTAATCCCTGATTTATCAGGAAAGGACAATGTACTGCTCAAACACCTGCTTTTACCAAAAATGGCTAGCTGTATCGACGAGGTAGAATCTTGGGCTGATTTGCTAGGTGTAGGTGCCGTTTGGCACAAACCACTACACCAACTATCGTATGGTGAACGGCAACGCATCGCCATTATTAGAGCTTTATCGGCCCCGTTCAAGATGTTGTTGTTGGATGAACCGTTTAGCCACCTAGACCAGCATAACAGTAGTATTGCTTCTCGGCTCATTCGGTCTGTTTGCGCAGAAAGAGGCGCTGGCTACATCTTCACAACCCTAGACTCAGCATCCTACCTAGAAGCTGACCGTACCATCCTGATTTAGTTTACGACCACATCCGCTCCATCTCGTGATTCGATCAGAACCAACTACATCCCGAAGCAAGCTATTGCAGCAGACCGTCCTTGCGGGGGCGGGCACTGGCAAGACGATCTTTGGTTATGTTGGGTTTGGGCTTAGCCTCTTGATGGTGCTTTCTACCACCTTGATCTGGCAATGGTCAGCGGCAGTTTTGGCCCCCAAACCCTCTGAGGCGGGTTACATGGTCATCAGCAGGCCTGTGAACCTAGCCAACAGCCTTGGCTTGGGCAGCAGCTCCCTAACCGACCAAGACCTGAAAACCCTTGCAACGAAGCCCTTTGCCAAGCAGATTGTTCCGTTTCGGTCGGCCAACTTTTCGGCTTTTGCCTCTGCCACCATACGGGGTGAGGCATTGGCTACCGCTTTGTTTTTTGAGTCGATCCCAGATGACTTACTCGACGTACTACCAGCGGACTTCAGATGGACTGAAGGAAGTAGCCAGTTGCCTATTTTGCTGGGTCGGGATTTCCTGAATCTATATAACTATGGCTTTGCCACTAGCCAAGGGCTGCCACAGCTATCAGCAGATGCTGTAGGCTTAATTGGTTTTCAGGTAACCGTCACAGGGCCCAAGGGTCAACGGACCTACACGGGAAAAGTGGTAGGCTTTTCGGACCGCATTAATTCGATTCTGGTGCCAGAGTACTTCCTGATCTGGGCCAATGCCCATGTCGGGGACGGCACTGAAAAACGAGCAAGCAGAGCCATGCTACAAGTTAAGTCTAGCGATGACCCAGCCATCGCCAACACAATAACTGACCTTGGCCTAACGACGAATCAGGATACTTTACGGCTGAGCCTAGCCGGAAAAACGGCTCAGCAATCTAGCCAGCTAATCGGCCTGATGGCATTGATGTTTATGGCGCTTGCCGTAAGCCAACTCATCATGAGCCAACAGCTTACCCTAGCGGCCAAACAACAAGAAATCAGGATCCTGAAAGAGTTAGGTTATCAGGCTCATCATCTCATAGGCCCCTTAGTAAGGCCATTTGGCATTCGGTTAGGTATCTTGACCCTAGTTTTGATGGGGACCATGGTTTGGGGCCAATCTTACCTCGAAGATAAGTTTGGTTTACCAGCAGTTGGCTCATGGTTTATAGTCTCGCTTAGCCTGATTTTCTGGCTCCTGATCACGGGACTTAACGCACTCGCCCTCGGACGCAGATTACAACGCAGCTAGGGTATTTACCAAGCATTTACTGATCAGGAAACATCCCCAATCATGGCCCTGAACTCGTCCTCGCTAATCATCTTGACGTTAAGTTTTTCGGCCTTTTCGCGTTTGGCAGGTCCCATGTTTTCGCCTGCAATTAGGTAGTCCAGTTTAGCGGAGATGCTGCTGACCAAACGGCCTCCATTGGCGATAATTTTGGCTTCGAGCTCTGGCCGGCTGTAGTGGCTAAAGACCCCAGATACCACAAAGGACTTCCCAAGTAAGGCATCACCATCCAGCACAACCTCTCGGACCACTTGGGCAAACTGCAAACCTGCTGCCTTAAGCCGCTCGATGACTTGAACGTTGTCTAGATTATTGAAGTAAGCCAAGATGCTATCTGCAATTTTGTCACCGATCTCTGGGGCTGCCAATAACTGCTCTCTGGTAGCCGCTTGCACAGCTTCGATGGTAAAGAAATGGGATGCAAGTTTGCTAGCAACCGTTGCACCAACATACCGAATACCGATCCCGAACAAAACCTTGGCAAATTCCTGCTGTTTCGATTTCTGGATGCCAGCCACAATGTTATCCGCACTTTTGTCCTTGAAGCCCTGCAAGGTCAAGAGATTCTCTTTAGTCAGGTCATAGAGGTCAGCTACGTTTTTGACCAGCCCTTTGGTATAAAGTTGGTCGATGGTCTCAGGCCCAAGGTTCTCGATATCCAGGGCTTTGCGTTGGATAAAGTGCTCAATCTTGCCCTTGATTTGGGTGGGGCATCTAGTCTCGTTAGGGCAGTAGTGGTTAGCCTCCCCTTCGGGCCTAACCAGCTCAGTGCCGCAGTCTGGGCAGGAAGTGATATACGAAATTGGCTGAGCACCTTCGTGGCGACGGCTAAGCTCGACAGCGGTGATTTTGGGGATGATCTCACCACCTTTTTCGACCCATACAAAATCCTTTTCGTGGAGGTCTAGGCGTTGGATTTCGTTGGCGTTATGGATACTTGCTCGTTTAACGGTAGTGCCAGCCAGCAGCACAGGATCAAGCACTGCGACAGGTGTGATGGCACCTGTCCTTCCCACCTGGTACTTGATGTCCAGCAACTGGGTGCAGGATCGCTCAGCCTCAAACTTATAGCTGATGGCCCAACGTGGATTTTTGGCCGTGAAGCCTAGCTCTTGTTGTTGGTTGTAAGAGTTGACCTTGATCACAATGCCGTCAATATCAAGCGGCAGTTCTCCCTTGTGTGTGGCCCAATGGTCAATGAACTGATTCACATCCTCAATCGACTTACACTTGCGCCACGAATCTGACACTGGGAATCCCCATTCGGCCAATGCTGTCATACTTTCAGCATGGGTGCTAAATGGCAGGTCCTCCCCCATCAGGTAATAACAGAAACAACGCAATTTCCTCCGAGCTACCTCGGCACTGTCTTGTAGTTTGAGGGTGCCACTAGCCGTGTTACGTGGATTGGCTAATGGTGCCTCACCAATATCAAGGCGTTCTGCATTCAATCGCTCAAATATCTTATGAGGCATATAGACCTCTCCCCTGACCTCGAAATGGGCCGGCCAATTGCCATGCTTTAATGATAGCGGAATGTCACGAATGGTGCGTGCATTGGCTGTTATGTCATCCCCATGGATACCGTCGCCTCTAGTCACAGCCCGAACCAAGTGGCCATTTTCGTAAGTTAAACTAATGGCTACTCCGTCAAACTTGAGCTCTGCAACATATTCAGGTGTAATTCCACCTAATCCTTTGACAGCACGGGTATCAAAGTCTTGCAGCTCAGCTAGGCTATAGGTATTGCCTAGCGAAAGCATTGGGTACCGATGTTGGACCGTCTCAAAACTCTTATTCACCGCACCGCCTACTCGTTGGGTAGGGCTATTTGGCAATGCTAATGCTGGGTATTGAGCTTCAAGGGCCTGAAGCTCTGCCAGTAGTTTATCAAAATCCTGATCAGAGATTTCTGATACTGAATCTTGGTAATACCGATCAGTATAGTGATTAAGCTCTGCAGTTAGCGCTAGTATGCGGTCGGCAATAGATGATGACATGTTTGTGATTGAAATGCCAAAATTGCGAAATTGGCCTGTTTGGATAGGATTTGGATCGTTTTAGAAATCAGTATCGGGTCGCTTTGAGGTTCATAAAGGCATAAAGACCATGCTCAGTCAACTCGCGACCGTAACCACTTTCTTTAGTTCCTCCAAAAGGGATACTGTATTGAGACACCATGATCTGGTTATGAAAAACCATACCAACATCTAGCTTACTTGCAAGTTGATGGAAGGCAACTAGGCTCTCGGTCCAGATACAAGCCCCCAAACCGTAGGGGCTATCATTGGCAAGCTTGATCGCTTCGTCGGCATTTTTAACGCAAAAAACCATCGCTACAGGGCCAAACAACTCCTGGTAATAGACAGGATTATTTGCGGCAACATTGGTCAGGATACCTGGGTGATACCAAGCACCATCAGTTGGTTTGTAGGGTTCGCCCCAATAGGTAGCACCACTATCCAATGCCTGCTGGACCTGATCTGCCAGTTGGGTTGCAAGGTCGATACGGGCCATTGGACCTTGCGTAGTTGCGGCCACTAGCGGGTTGCCAAACTGATAATGGGCTAACTCTTGCTTAATCCCTTCAAGAAATGCGTCGTAAAGTGGCTCTACAACGATGAATCGTTTGCTTGCAATGCAGCTCTGTCCGTTGTTGACCATACGCCCCTGCACCGCCCCATCGATTGCCACCTCTAAGTCGGCATCCTCAAGCACAATAAAGGCATCCGAACCACCAAGCTCAAGGACTGTTGGTTTTAGGTACTTGCCTGCCAAAGCTGCCACTCCCCTACCTGCCTTAGTGCTACCAGTTAGGGTCACCCCTCGGATAACCGAGTGGGCGATCACGTCCTCAAGTTGATCAATGTCGATATTGAGGTTGATAAAGCTACCATCTGGAAACCCGGCATCCATAAACACCTGCTCGATGGCTTTGGCGCAAAGCTGCGTGCTGGGGGCATGTTTCAGCAGGTAGGTATTGCCGCCCGCTAGCACTGGGATGGCAGACCGAAACACTTGCCAAAATGGATAGTTAAAAGGCATAATGCCCAGCACAGTACCTGTCGGATAGTAAGTGGATTTTGCGCCATAGGTATCCTGGTCATTTTCCATTGGATGTAACCAATCCGCAAGGTGCTGGGCGTAAAAGGTGGCACAGTTGGCACACTTTTCAACTTCGGCTAAGCTATCCTTGAGCAGTTTGCCAGTTTCGGCAGTGATAGTGTGGGCCAGCCGATCCTTGTCTTGAGAGAGGATAGTTGCAACCTTAGACAAAAGTTCTGAACGGGTTGCCTGCTCCAACGACCGAAACAAAGCAAAGGCCTTATCAGACCTATCCAACTTCGCATTTACCTGCTGACGTAACTCGAGTGGATGCTCTGCGATAACCGAACCATCAAAAGGATTGATGCTTAAATGTACCCTAGGGTTGTGCGTCGGTACCATATCAGATGAGGCAAAATTGGTTGATTAGGTCTCCATGGCTTGGATAATCATGTAACAAAATGCGCAACTGAGCGAGCTCAAAATCGGCAAAATCAAAACCAGGGGCCACCATACAGCCTACAAGTGTAAAGTCCGAATTTGTGATAGGCGTCGCCGCAAACCAGGTATTGGCTGGCATTACCACTTGTAATTGTTGCCCAGCCAATAAGTCCGGACCAATGATGGGGGAACTTAACTGTCCGTCTGGGTGAATTATGTAAACTTGGGTAGGTCCTCCTGCATGGTAGTACCAAATCTCGTCCGACTGGAGTCGATGAAAATGAGAACGCTCACCCTCCGGCAACAGGAAATAAATACTGGTAGACATCACCCTACTATTGGTGTGTCCGGGGTGGTTGGGAGGCAAAGCCTCACCCCTGATGTTAAGCCCAGACCGGAAGACCTCTTGGTAATATCCGCCTTCTGGGTGTTGGCTGAGCCCTAGCTTATCGATATAGTATTGCGCATCCATAATAGTTTAGCTTTGATGACCAGTGGGCGGTGGTGGTTTGTGCTTCCACAAAAGGGTGACAGAATCTTAACCACTACGTCAGACGGAAAGTTAGGGGTTGGCAACCTAAATTGCACGGCCAAAGTAAAAACGATGCAGCCCAGCCTAAATTTGCCGAAATACCATCTTCGCCAACGCACCGAGGGTGGCTTGTCGCAAGTTTGGGATCCAGTCCGGCAGCGTTACGTCCTGCTTACACCAGAAGAGTGGGTCCGGCAACACATCATCCAGCTCCTGATCCACCACTTAGGCTATCCAAGGACTGTGCTCAGGATAGAAAGAGGCCTTAGGGTTATGGCCAGAGACCGGAGGACGGATATTGTGGTCTATCAAGATCATAAGCCCTACATCGTAGTGGAGTGCAAAGCGCCTAACGTACCAGTCAATAATGCAGTGTTGGAGCAAGCTGGGCAATATAACCACACCTTGCAGGCACCTTATCTAATGGTCACGAATGGTATGGTTCATTTGGCAGCTCAGCTGGTGGAGGGCAATCAGTATCGACCTATTCAGCAACTTCCGCACTATGCAGCACCTCAGGACCAAAGCCAGACTCATCCAAAACAACAAACAAATCTACGCCACGACTAGTCATTACTATGGAACAAAAACGTTGACCAATTAGGTCTTCAGATCCTAATATCAACCTTGGTGACAGGATCACCTTTATCTTTGCCCTTGCTATTCGTTGCACTACCCTACCGACACACCAACCCCAAATATGTCATCAACCACCGTCAAACGTGCCCCTGGCTTAGGCCCAACCCCTACTGGCTCCACACTCACCTGCAAAGGCTGGGTACAGGAAGCAGCACTCAGGATGCTGTACAACAATCTAGATCCTGACGTGGCTGAGCGGCCCGAAGACTTGGTTGTATATGGCGGAACAGGCAAAGCAGCACGCAATGCTGAGGCACTCAAAAACATTGTTGCGGCGCTAAAGGACCTCAATGATGACGAAACCTTGCTGGTCCAAAGTGGCAAACCTGTAGGTATCCTACCTACGCACCCTGATGCCCCACGGGTCATCATCAGCAATAGTCAGCTTGTACCTAATTGGGCCAATTGGGAGCACTTCCGTGAGCTGGAGGCCAAAGGGCTGATGATGTATGGGCAGATGACGGCAGGTAGCTGGATTTATATTGGCTCACAAGGCATCGTCCAGGGGACTTATGAAACATACGCTGAGGTGGCACGTCAGCACTTTGGAGGTAGCCTTCGCGGAACGCTGAATGTTACAGCTGGCCTGGGTGGAATGGGCGGGGCCCAACCACTTGCCATCGCGATGAACGAAGGTGTCTGCCTTGCAGCAGAGGTGGAAGAGTGGCGTGTTGACAAACGCCTTGAGACTCGCTATCTAGACTACAAATTCACTGACCTAGACCAGGCCATCGACCGTGCGCTAGAGGCCAAGGCCAATAATGAAGCCATCTCGATCGGGGTGATCTGCAATGCAGTGGACCTACTGCAACGATTGATCGATCGTAACATCATCCCTGACACCCTTACTGACCAAACCAGCGCACACGATGCCTTGGTAGGTTACTTCCCTGAAGATCTCTCTGTGTCAGAGGCTAATACCTTGCGTGACGTCAACCCAACAGAATACGTGGAACGTAGCCTAGACACGATGGCCCACCACATCAGGCTGATGCTCCAGATGCAAGCAAATGGAGCGATCGTGTTTGACTATGGCAACAACCTCAGGGGTCAGGCTAAGGACAAACGCGCTGTTAAAAATGCGTTTGACTTTCCTGGCTTTGTACCAGCATACATTCGCCCCTTGTTCTGCGAAGGCAAAGGTCCTTTCCGTTGGGTGGCCCTTAGTGGCGATCCAGAAGATATCTACACCACTGACCGTGCCTTGATGGAGCTATTCCCAGAGGACAAAAGCCTTCATCGCTGGCTCAAAATGGCCCAAGAACGGATTGCATTCCAAGGTTTGCCTGCTCGCATCTGTTGGTTAGGCCAAGGGGACCGCGAAAAGGCAGGGCTTTTGTTTAACGAGCTGGTCCGGACTGGTAAGGTCAAGGCACCAATTGTCATTGGTCGTGATCACCTCGATACTGGCAGTGTGGCTAGCCCCAACCGCGAAACTGAAGCCATGAAAGACGGTAGCGATGCAGTTGCCGACTGGCCAGTACTCAATGCACTCATTAATACTGCTGGAGGTGCTAGTTGGGTGAGCCTACATCATGGTGGTGGGGTTGGAATCGGTTACAGCATCCATGCAGGGATGGTCATCGTCGCTGATGGTACTGCAGATGCCGCCAGAAGGCTGAAACGTGTTTTGCATAATGACCCTGCTATGGGCGTCATTCGCCATGCAGATGCTGGCTATGACATCGCACAAGATACAGCACGTAAACATCGGCTAGATCTAGGCTCAAGGCTTGGTAATTAGGAGCCCCATTACTTGTTTTCATCATCCGGAGATCCTTCATGTGCTAACAAGCATGAAGGATTTCTGCCTTTCTAAGAACTCGATTAAGCTCACTCTCCACCAGCCAATCAGACGTCCTACCTTAGTAACAGCGCCAATGCAAAGATCCAAAGTTTGGCAGCAACACTGGCCATAACTAGCTTTACACCTAGGTTTGGCCAATTTGGCAAGTCGGCCCCTACACTGATTTGCTCCTTGCTCGACCAAAACCAGGATTGACTGCAAAAACAGTTTATTGTTGGCCAACCAACCAAATATGAAAAAAATAAAGCCGATTTCGCTCGCAGTTGTTGGGCTAATAGCCATCATTAGCTTCTTGATCACGAGCCCCATGTTTGCGGCCTACGATCTTTACAATAGTGATACAGCCATCCATATCCTGATGGCGCAAAGCCTGCACTTCCCTGATAGTTTCTACTATTGGGGGCAGAATAGCTTGGGGAGCCTTGTACCCTTGTTGTCATATCCTTTCGTGAGCATTTTGCCATTGCCTCCCATCGTAACAGTATCCA
>CANHWS010000137.1 GCA_947464365.1 Cytophagaceae bacterium
AATGCAGGCTCGTCTTGGTTGATGACCTGTCCGCCACGGGTCAAGACCGAAATGCGCAAAGGTTTGCGGTTGAGCTCGACTATAAGGCTATCGGTTGTGATGCTGACTTTATTGGCAGACTCATTGACTGTAAACTTGTCGGCCATTGGTTTGGCAACAACAGCGTAAGAAAGATCATCCCAAGTGTTGGTGTTACTAGTCCGGACCCGGATAACATTGGCACTATAGACGATGACCCGCATGGTGCCATTCGGTGTCTTGAGGGTGAGGCCGTTGGCATCTTTGGTGATACTGCTGACGTCACCAAGGCTTTTGCTAAGCTTGTGAGCTTGGGCAAATACATGGTTTGTGGTTGGCCCAAAGGCTGTGCCGGCAAGCAGAAGGGCAGCGGCAATCCATTTTTTCATCGGTTGGGGGTATTTGTTTTTGGTTGGTTGGGTGTGAGATCAGTAGGCCTAGGCCTGAGTGGATTCTAAAGGTAAAAGCGCAAGGAATGAAAATTTGGCGACGAAATGTTGAATGTGGCGTAAATAATCGCAACCAAATCCTGTATTTGTTGATACAATGTCAGTTTTATGGAAGGTTCGTTACGGATGGGTGAAAAGTAAGGCTTCTGTTGGCATCCTGCAGCAGGAGACTTGGTTGCTTTAAGCATTTAGCCTCTGAAAACGGGAGGGCCAGACGTCCAAAGCATGCATTAAGGATACCTTAAGTAAATGTTAAGACCGTTGCTTCGGCAAAACGAGTTATCCACATAGGTAGGTGGCCAGATCCAGAATACAAATATGGTACAGAAACGACCGTCAGCTTCATAAATTTGCCAGTGAACTGTTGATTTTTTCCTTTCATGTGTATCTTGCGCTGTATTATCGTCCACCAACAAAGGGTCAGGTAACTGATTTGGACTTGTTGGTCAGTGATACCAGAGTTGGGTTCTGACGCTTAACCAGCTGCTGATTTGTTAAATATACACTAGATTAATCCACCCCTTTCTGCGCCTTCAAGCCTATGATGTACTAATCCAGATCGTCAAAAGGCCTCCATCAACGGTACGTTCTACTACCCGCTGGTGCGCTGAAGTTTCCTGCCATTGCGCGCAGGATTGGCTATACTTCAGACCCTAAAACAATTTATCGGTACCCGAATTATCCTAGTTCTATGAACCAAATCAGTTGGCAGAGAGCCCTGGCTCTGTTGTCGTTACTATTGTGCCTCTCGGTAGGCGCATTCGCTCAGGAAGAGCTGAAAATTAGAGGCCTCGTAAAAGGCGGAGACGATGGCGAACCACTTGTGGGTGCTGCGGTCCAGCTTGTAGGCGGCAAAGCGATCCCGACGAACGTGGAAGGCAAATTCGAACTCAGCGCCAAGATGGGCGATGTGATCGAAGTCTCGTTCTTGGGTTACATCAAGGAGTCTATCACCATCACTGGCGACCAAGCCTTGGTTATCATCCTGGCACCTGCCAGTAAAGTAACTTCTGAAATTTTGGTCGTTGGCTACGGCACTACCAACCGTAAGGATGCTGTTGGCTCGATCGAGAAAGTTTCTAGCAAGGCCTTCGAGAACATTGCAATGCCAAGCTTCGACGCTGGTCTCCAAGGTCGTGCGGCTGGTGTGAACATCACCCAACAGTCTGGTGTGCTTGGGTCAGCCGTCAAAGTCAACATCAGGGGCAACAATGCCATCACAGGCAACGGTAACCCACTGATCGTGATCGATGGTATGATCCTGTATAGCGGTTCCCTAGGTAACAATGACCTTAGCTCGCGAGACTCTCCGGTCAACGCGTCTAACTACAACACCCTAGCTAACCTAGACCCGAACGACATCGAAAGTGTTGACATCTTGAAAGATGCTAGTGCGACTGCCATCTATGGTGCTCGTGCTGCTGGTGGTGTCATGATCATCACGACCAAGTCTGGGAAGTCTGGCAAGACCAAGTTTAACGCTGGATATTATGCTGGGTTTAACCAGACAACCCGCAAACTACCGATGCTGAATGGCCCAGAGTGGATGAGTCTTTATAACGAGGCACGTGTTAATGACGGTATGCAGCCATTGAGTGGCAACCAGACTTTCAACGTTAACGGAATCACCCTGACCCCTAACACCATTGCCAACACCAATTGGCAAGACGAAATTTTCCGCCAAGGGATTGTACAGAACGCAACATTATCTGCATCTGGTGGCACTGATAAAAGCCGCTTCTTTATCGGTGGATCTTACCGTACGGACGAAGGTATGCTGCAAGGCAACAAGTTTGACCGCTTTAACGTCAGGGCCAACCTCAAGAACAATGCAACAGATTGGCTAGAGATTGGTATCCAGGTTAACCCTGCATACACCAAAAACAGGATGGTCCCGACCAGCTTTAACGGTGGTATCGGCGCAGCACAGTCTAACGCCCTACCTATTTTTGGTACTCGCAATGCTGACGGATCTTACTTCGGTACGCAAAGAGCACAAGGTTTCAATACGGGTAACAACCCACTGGCCGCACTCGAGAACGAATACCTATCCAATACCTTTAATATGTTGGGCAACGTTTATGCTGAGGTCAAGTTTTTGCCTGAGTTGAAGTTCCGGACCAGCTACCAAATCAACTATACCAGCCAAAGGGAGAGTTTTTACACAAGCGGGATCAACCGCTATGCCAACTTTAATGTCAATGGCCGTGATACAACTTTTGGCCTAGCTGACCTAAAGGAGCGTACTGTCAATGCCCTTAACTGGATGACCAGTAACTATTTTACCTACGAAAAGACTTTCGCTTCGGTGCATAACTTAAAAGCTGTTGCTGGTTTTGAGCTTAACGCCATCGACCAAGAAGATGTGGGTTGGTTCACGAACAACGGAGCTGCAGGTTTTTCTAATCCTTATGCACGTCGTCTGAGCAGCAGCATCGCATGGTCTCAATTTGCTACCGATCAGCAAAAGGGTACCTCGCCAACTACTGGCTACAACTCTTTCTTCTTGCAGCGTTGGGATAGCTACTTTGGTCGTGTATCATACAACTATGACCGCAAGTACATCGCTGAGTTTAGCGTACGTACCGATGGTACCAGCAACTTTGGTCCTGACCGTCGTTACGGATTCTTCTGGTCTGTTGGTGCTGGCTGGAACATGAGCGACGAAACATGGTTTACTGCGGCATTGCCATTCGTGAACTTATCTAAAATCCGGGCCAGCTACGGTGCCGCGGGTGACCCAGGTGCCATTCCGTTTGGTTGGGAAGCTACTTATGGTATTTCTGGCGGATATCAAGGTGTTAATGGCCTGAGCCTTAACCGCCTTGCCAACCCGATCCTGCAGTGGGCTAACTCACGCAAGTTTGATGTGTCATTGGATTATGGTTTGTTCAACAACCGTATCTCTGGTACCCTGACTTATTTCAATACCGTCAATACCGCCATTTTGGTTAACCGTGGTGTGCCATCAAGCGCTACAGGTTACATCCAGACCGTGTATCTGAACGACAAAAATGCTGAGGTGGTTAACCAAGGTGTCGAGTTCACGATCAACTCAATCAACGTTGACATGCCGAACTCTTTGCGTTGGAGCACGAACTTGAACTTGACCTTCTTGCGCAACAAGGTGACCAACACCAATGGCCTAGGCCCAGATGCCTTCGGTGATAGCCCAGGTGATACCCGCGTTATCCAAGGACAGCCGCTTGGTATCAGCTTCTTGGCGCAGTCTGCCGGGGTTGACCCTCAAACTGGCAAGGAGATGATCTATGTGGTCGATGCCAATGGCAACCGCACCGGAGCTGTTGTAGAGGCGAATGCCACCACAGTCCCAGAAAACCGTGTAGCAACAGGCAATCCGCAACCAACAGTTTATGGTGGCTTTACCAACGAGCTAAGCTACAAAGGCTTTGACCTAAGTTTCTTGTTCAGCTTTAGCCTTGGCAATACAGTCTATGATGATGGAGGCAAACGCCAAATCGGTGGCTTCAGCACTACCTGGAACCAACGTCGTGAAGTCTTGGAGCGCTGGCAAAAACCTGGGGATGTAACCTCTGTCCCTCGCTTGACCTCTAACACCTCTGCTGGTAACTGGAACAATATTGACCGTTTCTTGTATGATGGCTCGTTTGTTCGCCTCAAGAACATCACTTTGGGTTATACCATCCCACGCGAATGGTCTTCCAAAATGAAACTTGGTAGCTGCCGTGTGTTTGTCGGAGGTACTAACCTTTTGACCTTCACAAGGTTCCCAGGGTTTGACCCTGAAGTATCACGGTATCAGTTCAGCGCGACAGATGGCAATATTGCCGCTAGTGCGCCATACCTCGCAACTCCGCAGATGATGACTTTCATCGGTGGTTTCAACATCGGATTCTAATCAACCCCATCCACCAAAAAACAGCTATCAACATGAAAAAGATTCTGATCAATGGGTTGGTTATGGCGTCCTTAGCTCTTGGCTCGTGCCAGCAGTTTCTGGATATCCGCCAACCAGACGTAACACCTTATGACAAGGCCCTTAATGACGTTAACAACGTCGAGGCCTTGATGCGTACGACCTACAACGACCTGCAAGGGTACAACAACTTTGTCCGTAGCAGCACTATGTTTGGGGACGAGGTTGATATCTCGCGCCAAAGCCAAGACCAGTTTGGGGCAGATTATATCACCCGCAACTTTGGTCGGTTCAACGGTATTGGAGAGGGTCTCTGGTCAGTAGGGTACTCTGGTATCTTCAGGTCCAACCAAATCATCAAGGCGACCCTTGCCAATGAGTATAGCACATCGGCCCCAATTAGGTCACGCCTGTTGGGCGAAGCCTACTTCATCCGTGGCTTTATGCACTTTGAGCTATGCCGCCAGTTTGCCCTGCCTTACAGTGCTGGCAAAACCAAACCTGGTGTCGTAATCAGGACAGTGGCCCCAGCCTTTGCAGACGAAGTGCAAGTAGTACCTCGTGCAACCCTTGAGGCTACTTATGGACAAGCCATTGCCGACATCAAAGCTTCCCTTGACCTATTGCCAGAAACACCAGCAAACGGACGCCTTGGCAAAGATGCTGCCCGTGCTGCTTTGGCCCGTATCTACTTCAGCATGGTTGAGGACGGATCTTCTGCCAATTATCAGGAGGCTAAAACGTATTGTGACCAACTAGTCCAGTCTGGCAAATACAAAATCACCTTACCGATGAATGCCTTCAACTTTGATATCAGCCGTCGTGGTATCATCAAGGCTGATACCGGAACCATCTTTGAGCTGACCAACACCTTGAGCGATGATGCTGGCGGTAGCCTAGCTGGTGCCTTCTGGGGTAACACTGCTGATAACGTCTTCACACCGATCCTGACCGGTCCTGGTAGCCTTTTGGTTGCACTCCGCAACTATGGTGGCCTGCGTTATGACACACTTGTGCTTAACCGCGATGGTGCCCGCCCATACACTGCTAAATACTCTGGTGGTACTGGTATTCCGTTCAAGAACACCCCTGTTTTCCGTTATGCTGAGGTCTTGTTGACTCGTGCAGAGGCTAACCTCCAAGTAGGAGGAGACGTTGCTACATCCTTGGCTGATCTGAACGCTGTGCAAATAGCTGCGCGCGCACCGCTGACCACTACTACCGACCGTGATCAGTTGCTTGATGCAATCAGGCTTGAGCGCCGAGTAGAGTTGCACCTAGAAGGAGATCGGTATCACGAGTTGCGCCGCTTGAAGTCAACAAATATCCGCGGGGCGAGTTATAATGATAGTAAGTCGTTCTTCCAGATTCCGAACTCCGAGCAAAGGGCCAACCCGACCATTGAGCTCAACTAAACTGAACGGGTATCTTTACCCACAAATCAATCCACCAACCAGACTAACCACTAAATAGTCTATGTTACAATCAATCATCAAGGGTATGGTGTTCGTGGCAGTGCTTGCCATGGCCATCAGCTGCCGACCAAAAACGGACTTTCCGGAGGCTGGCGGCGACTATAACACACCCGACGCAGTTAAGGGCAACTGGAAACTGCAAAGTGTTATCCAGATCGACGAAGGTGCTGTGTCCAAAAACTTCCCTGATAAGGCGAAGTTCCTTGACCTGACGCCCATGTTTGCTGGCACAACTAATGTTCGTCTTGCTATCAATGGCGACTCTAGCTTCGTGTTGACCAATCCGGACTCGTCTGCTGCTGTTATGCTACCAAGCGGAGCCAATATGCGTTGGCGTCTTGTTGACCCTACCAACTTGGCTGGTCAATTACCGATCAACCAAGCACGTTACCTCCAAATCTATCGTCGTGATAATGGCGTCGAGGTCGAGAGTTATAAGGTCAACTTTGGTGTGTCATACCGTGTTGCTGCCAACAAACTAGCACTGCGCGTTTCGCGCAGGACATCTGATGGCACTCCGTACACCAGCTATGACTACAACTTCGTTCGTAACTAATCACTAAACCATCAACCCCCCCTTCAAGAACCATGTTTAAGAAACTATTCGTGTGGGTGATCGCGATGGTGGCGACACTTGCCGTCCAGGCACAGTCGTTCACGGTGACACCTGCCAACGCAACAGCCGAAGATCAGATTACGATCACGATCGACGTAACTGGCTTCGCAACATTCAATGGCGTTTCGCCACTCTATCTATGGGCTTGGTCAAACCTTGGGGATGCCCCAAATGGTACCTGGAACAGTAGCAACGAGTCTGCTAAGATGACACAGGATCCGAACAACCCTAACATCTGGTCGTTCAAGATGATCCCAGCTCAGTACTATGGCAAACCAGCTGGAGGCTTTACCTTTATCGGCTTCCTTGTCAAGGGCAAGGATGGCACTGGCGACATCAAAACTGGTGATCAAACCAAACAGCTTGATCCGATTGCATTTAACGATGCTGCAGTCCGCCGTTTCCCGTCTAAGTTTACTGAAGACGACATCTTGACTGTGTTTTACGACAAGACGCTCGACAACAACACGACGATGAAGAATACCAATGACATCAGTGTCTTCACACAGGTGCAGGTAACGGATGCGAACGGTGTCGTGAGCAACTGGACATACACTCCGTATGAGTGGCCAAACATTGCAACTGCAGGACCTGATAGCAAAGTCAAAATGGTACAGGTGTCTGACTCATTGTATCGTTGGACCATCATCCCTAAGAAGTTTTTCGTAGGGCTACAACCGGGCGAAACGATCAGCAAAATCAAGGTACACGTTCGTAGTACTGCCACCCCAGACTTCAGCGGTGCCAATGGCCCGGCTGCTAGCAAAGGTGACGAGATCTATTCTACAGAGCCTAAGCGTCCGTAATTTGGGTGTTGTCCTCAATGTGTTTAGGCACTAACGAGGTAACCTTCGTGTTACGAACATAATCCCAACTCAATTTAGCCCCTCGCGCTTTAGCCCGAGGGGCTATTTTGGTTTTGGAGGTATAGGCACGGTCCTTATTTAGGCTCAACAAGGGTGTTTTTAGTTTGGATGACAGATTGGCGAAGGTAGTTTTCGGCAATATTTTCGGTATTTTGTAATGATAATCGTTAGGGCTGTTGTGCATTCCAGCATGTGTGGTGGCTATCTTGTCACTTGACAATTATCATGTCAGAAAGTATGCCATCTGGCATTCTTTGTGTTCTGGTTCCAAGTTCTGACCAGCCGTTAGTAGTTTCGATCGCATACCCAATAATCCGTTCCACAACCAGATGAAAATCCTACATACAGCAGACTGGCACCTAGGTGCAAAACTTGGTACTTATGACCGTCTGGAAGAGCAAACAGAAGTCTTGGCTGAGATCGTCCGGATAGCGGACCAAGAACAGGTGGATCTGGTATTGATTGCTGGGGATTTGTTTGATACGTTCAATCCTGGTAGTGCAGCCGAGGATTTACTCTACCGTACGTTGGTATCCCTGACCAACCGTGGGCAACGGGCTGTAATTGCCATCGCTGGTAACCATGACTCGCCAGAAAAAGTTGTTACAACTGTCCACATGGCGCGTAGCCTTGGCATCTTGCTTGTTGGCGCTCCTAATGTTGTTCCGGACCAGATCAATGTACCGGGTCATGTCACGACAGCCAAGGTCTCGCAGGGTTTCGTCGAGCTGGATTTTCAAGGGCTAAATCATCCTGTCCGGATCCTGACCACGCCGTATGCCAATGACAAGCGTATGATGACCTTTCTAGGCCGGGAGGAAGATGAAAATCAGACTACCATTGAGGATCTACTGCGTAGCCATTGGGCAGGTTTGGCTGCAGACCATTGTGATCAGCATGGCGTCAACCTATTAGTGGCGCACCAGTTCATGACTCGCAGAGGTGGGCATCAGTACGCCGAGCCTGAGGGCGAACGCAAGGTCTTGCATGTTGGGGGTACTTTGGGCCTTCATACGGATATCATCCCTGAGGGCATTCAGTATGTTGCACTAGGGCATTTGCATAACAAGATCGAGGTCCAGACCAGCCCAATGCCTGTTGTCTACAGCAGCAGTCCGCTGGCCTACAGTTTTAGTGAGGCAGGCCAAACCAAATTTGTATCGATCGTTGAGGTGGAGCCGGGTACGCCTGCCGACGTTCGGTTTGTGCCGCTTAGCGCAGGCAAACGCTTAATGCGCCAAACATTCCTCTCAGCGGCTGAGGCTGTTGAGTGGCTGACGGCAAATCAAGACTGTCTAGTGGAGGTCTCTATCAAAACCAAGGAGAGCCTAACTGCTGCTGAGGTCAGTTTGATCAAAAGAGCACACCCTGGTATCATCGGTCAGCCAATCCCGATTGCCGAAGATGAAGTAGATGGCAGCGATAACCACCTGCGCCTTAACAGAATTTTGGCAGAAAGTGGACTAGACATTGGTGCCCTCTTCCGTGACTATTACAAGTCGGTTAATCAGCAAGAACCCAACCCTGA
>CANHWS010000138.1 GCA_947464365.1 Cytophagaceae bacterium
AATGAGTCGAAGGATTGATGGGATGAACTTATAAAAAACCCTACCGTTGGGATGCTGCCAATGTGCGCATCAGCACACACGAATCCCTTCAATCCATTCCATCCGCTTAATCCCAGTTCAGACACAAACACCTACCGCACCACCACCCGCCCAACAAACGGCACCTTGCCATCTGCCACCGTGAGGCGATAGAGGTATAGCCCAGGGGCCAAACCAGTAAGGTCTAGGGCTTGGTCTGGTAGGATGGGGGCATCTAAGGCGAGGGAGCCAGCCGTGGTGAATAACCGCAATTGCCCAGGCCGATCTAGACCACGGAACTGCACCTGCCCAGAAGTAGGATTGGGGAATGCCACAGGAGCTACTGATTGCGCCACCTCCCGAGGGCCACCCAACTCTGTAAGCGGGTCAAAAGGCCGACCGAAGTTGGCAATTTTGGTAAAGTAAAAATTCTGGCCTGTGTAGGGCACTTGGAAAGCATCATCAATAAATCCGCACAGAACCGCGCTTTGGTCTGGGTTATAGGTAATACCGTAGAGGTATAGTTCATTACTACTTGGCAAGGCTGCAACTAAGATCCGCCAAAGACGTTGACCATTTGCATTTACTTTGGTCATGTAAAAATCAACACTATTCCGAGCCTTTGATGTGTATATTACACTACCATCATCCATAATCCTGCATGGAATGCTCGAACCAGAACCGATCTCCGAAATAAGCCATTCTTGACTATAGTCTGGCCTGAGTTTAGCAATGTAAAAATCGGGGGGCACGGTAGTGCTTGCCAATACACTTGTCTGTACCAACAAACCACCATCCGGGCACCGTTGCACAAAGTTAAAGTTTGGCCCACCAGAAGTTGGAGGAACAAACAAATTCCGGGTACTATCCACAATAACCCCGTTAGAGTCTACCACCATACGCACCAACCGATTAGCCACCGAACCACCCAAGATGATTTTGCCATCCGCATCATTAAAGGCAGCAAATTGATTAGGATTAGTCGACCCCGGATTATAAGCTTTGAGCCAGTCTAGATACCCTTGTCGTGTGAAGCGTGCAAGGAACCAATCAAGATTGGTATTAGGATAAATGCGACCATAACTAGAGATACCATAAACCATCAAGTCCCCATTTTTGGCCTTGAACATGCCATACGGTTGCAACGCATATAATGGATCCTTTACGATCGCCGTTCTGATGATACTACCTGTAGAATCTACGAGCTGTAAAGCGAAACCACCTCGATCTGCAGGATTAGGGAATGTTAATGCGTCTATTACCACTACCAAGGTACGATCGTCCAATGGAACTACGCCTTTCCCATTTCCAGCCACGCCTAGTGGACGAGTCCAAAGCAATCGTCCATCTCTACCAATTTTGGCAATGTGGGCACCATCATAATCATAAGTTGAAACATTAAGCGTAAATAAACGCCCACCACCTACCGCATAATATGCAGCGGAGTCTAAACTTGTGATCGAGAACAATCGATCTGAGTAGATCGAAACGGCATGAATCTTTGTCCAAACAATTTGTTGGCACGTTGATTGGTAACCTAACAGTGTCAACAAAAGCGTTACGAGATATCTCATGGCCTTATTGTTTAATCAACTTGTACGGTGTGGCTACTTGGTCAAAATGCAGTAGATAAAGACCAGAAGCTAAATCAGTTATGTCTAACTCCAGTTTGGAACCTGCAACTTTGGTGG
Source organism: Cytophagaceae bacterium (assembly GCA_947464365.1). Classification (GTDB taxonomy): domain Bacteria; phylum Bacteroidota; class Bacteroidia; order Cytophagales; family Flexibacteraceae; genus CANHWS01. The sequence continues at coordinate 1,710 of CANHWS010000138.1, forward strand.
ATAATCCATAGCAGACGGAGGAGAGGAGGCCACCCAATATTAGCAATTGGCGGACAAGACAGGAAATGTGCTTGGTCATAGGCTGCGGCATTTGTAACAAGACCAAGATAGACAAGAAAAGGTTGCCTAGGAGGCTTTCTGAACTAGGATTCCAGAAAAAAGATTTAACGGATTTATGGGATGGGCTTGAGGACACCTCAATGCTTGGCGGCTACCTCAATGTGCGTAAGAGCACACACGAATCTCAATAATCCGTCCAATCCGCTTAATCCTAGTTCAGACAACCACACACGAATCCCAGCTCAGACAAAAAGGCAAACCTGCCCCTACCTACCCTTCACCCAAAGTCCTTTCATCTCATTGAGTTTCAAAAGGGCCTCGACAGGACTGATGGCATTGATGTCAATGACTTCAAGCAGTTTGCCAATGGCGTCTAGCTGCGGGTTCTGTGGCTCAAAGAAGGACATCTGGTAATTGTTCTTCGGCATTTCGCGCAGGTTTTCTTGGTTACGAGTTTTGGATCGCCCTTTCTCGAGGTGGGCCATGATCTCGTCGGCACGCAAAACAACTGTATTGGGGATACCCGCCATTTGGGCCACATGGATACCAAAGCTATGTTCGCTACCACCCGGTTTTAGTTTCCGGATAAAGACCACCTTATTGCCCACTTCTTTGACGGCAACGTTAAAGTTTTTGACCCTAGGTAGGTCATCCGCCAGTTGGTTAAGCTCGTGATAGTGGGTTGCAAACAGGGTGCGGGCTCTTGCCTTGGGATTGTTGTGCAGGTGCTCGACAATGGCCCAAGCGATGCTCACACCATCGTAGGTGCTAGTTCCACGGCCAATCTCATCCATCAGGACCAAGGAGTTACCGCTTAGGTTATTGAGGATACTAGCCGTTTCGGTCATCTCGACCATAAAGGTGGACTCGCCGCGGCTAAGGTTGTCGCTAGCCCCAACACGGGTGAAAACCTTGTCCACTAAACCAATTTCGGCTTGGGTGGCAGGCACGTAACAACCCATTTGGGCCATCAGGACGATCAGGGCCGTCTGGCGTAATAAGGCCGACTTACCCGCCATGTTAGGCCCCGTGATGATCATGATCTGCTGGGAACTCGTGTCTAGCAAGATGTCGTTCGGGATGTAAGTCTCGCCAGGGGGCAGCTGCCGCTCGATGACTGGGTGTCGCCCTGCCTCGATCGTCAGCGTACTGTGGTCCCGCACACTAGGTTTGCAATAGTTATTCGCCTCCGCCACGATGGCAAAGCTCAGCAAACAATCCGCCTGAGCAATTTGGCGCGCGTTCGTGAGCAGTGTCGTGATGTGGACTTGCAAGTACTGGATTAGGTCCAGGAAAAGCTGTTGCTCAATCTGGTTGATGCGGCTTTCAGCCGTGATGATCTTCTCCTCATACTCCTTGAGCTCCTCGGTAATGTACCGCTCGGCATTGACCAAAGTCTGTTTCCGGATCCAGTCCGTCGGAACCTTGTCTTTGTGGGCGTTCGTGACCTCGAGGTAATACCCAAACACCTTGTTATAAGAGACCTTGAGGGAGGTAATCCCAGTGCGGCTGACCTCGCGTTGCTGGATTTCCAATAGGATTTGCTTGCCGCTGGTAGCGATGTGGTGCAGGTTATCTAGCTCTACATCCACCCCGGGCATGATCATGTTGCCTTGGTTGCTAAGCATCGGGGCATCATCCCGAAGGAGAGTACCGATATGTTCTACGACATCTAGCATGGACTCAACCTTGCCAGCGATAGCATGCAGGGCGATATTGGCACTCATGAGCAAGAGCTCGCGGATGGGCTGCATTTGGCTCAGCGACCGTTTGAGCTGCACAATCTCACGCGGGGAGGCTCTACGGGAGGCTATTTTGCCAGCTAAGCGCTCGAGGTCGCCTACTTGTTTCAGGACAGGCCCTAACTCGCCAGCGATAGCCTTGTTTTTAATGAAGGCCTCGACCACTCCAAGGCGTTGTTCGATCTCGACAAGGTCTTTAAGCGGTCGCTGGACCCACTCAACAAGCAGACGGCCACCCATAGGGGTATGCGTACGGTTCAGTATGCTTAGTAGCGGTATACCGCCCGTTTGTTGGGCTTCGACCAACTCTAGGTTCCGGAGGGTGAACTTATCTAGCCAGACAAAACGCTCGTCCTCCACCCTACTGATGGTCGTGATGTGGCCAAGGTTTTTGTGTTCTGTCTGATGGAGGTAATACAAGATGACCCCAGCAGCAATGGTGCCCAGCCGCAGCCCATCAATGCCAAACCCTTTGAGGTTTTTGGTGTCAAAGTGACGGGTCAGTTGTTCGGTCGCAAACTCCAGCTGCCAAATCCAGTCCTCTAGCCCGAAGGAGCAAAACTGATCCTGAAAGGCCTCATGATAGCCTGTCTTTTTGGCTTTGTTGAACAGGACCTCAGCAGCGCGATAATGGGTCAGGTAGCGGTCTGCATGGATTTGGTCGGCCTCTGTGCAATAAAACTCTCCCGTGCTGATGTCCAGGAAAGCCAAACCAAACCGATTGCCGTCCTGATGGACAGCCGCCAGAAAGTTGTTGCGGTTCTGGTCCAGGACGTTATCCAGCATGGCCACCCCAGGCGTCACAAGCTCGGTAACACCTCGTTTAACAATCCCGACCGCATCCTTAGGATCCTCTAGTTGGTCACAGACTGCCACCCGCACACCTGCTTGTACCAGCCGTGTCATGTAGCCCTCAAGGCTGTGGTGCGGAAAGCCCGCCAACGCCACCTCTGATGCTGATCCGTTGGATCGTTTGGTCAGGGTGATGTTCAGGATTTTGCTCGCCGTGACAGCATCCTCGCCAAAGGTTTCGTAAAAATCACCTACCCGAAACAACAACATTGCCGACGGATACTTGCGCTTGATGTCGTTGTATTGTTTCATCAAGGGCGTCTCTTTGTCACCTTTTGTGGTCATGGCGTATTAAGGAATGAGCGGTAAGGAATTGGCCCTAGGTAGTCCCTCTTTTGCGGGGCAAACGAACTAGCAATAAAACTATTGGATTATCAAAAACCAAAGTTGCTTGCTGCATGGCATAAAGACACTACTTTTGTAGATACTTTCTGACAAAAAAGTATGATATGGCGCCTGTTGCCGATCGTTTAAAGTCGCTAAGGGCGATCAAAAACGTCAGTAAGTACGGGTCAAAATCTATTTGTTGACGTCAATACCCAGTAACCTTGCTATGAGCGGAACCAAAACTACACTACGCTACTCGGACGAGGAGCTTGTTGAATTTGAGCAAATCCTGAGCGAAAAGATCCTTAAAGCCAAACAAGAGTTGGCATACATCATGCAAGGCCTGACCCGTAGCAATGACACCGGGACAGACAGCACTGCTAGCACCAACAAGGGGCTAGACGATGGTGCCGACACGGCCGAGAAGGAAAACTTCATGCAGTTGGCTGCCCGCCTCCAGAAGTTCATCACACAGCTGGAGTACGCCTCTATCCGGATCAAGAACAAAACATACGGCGTCTGCATCGACACAGGCAAGCTGATCCCGAAAGAGCGGTTACGTGCCGTGCCGCATACGCAGCATAGCATCGAGGCCAAGCTGAAGCGGGGGTAAGGGTAGGGCATTGCCCAATCAGATAATTTATCTTAACTAGAGGGGATCCCGACGAGCACTATCATCGTGGGTCCCCTTGTCCATTTTAAGAGGGGGGCAACTACACCTTCCCTCTCAAATACCGCCCAGTGTGGTTGTCCTCAAGAGCGGCTAGGCCCTCTGGTGTGCCTTCGTAGCAGACCAAGCCACCACCAGTGCCACCTTCTGGCCCCATATCGATCACCCAGTCAGCACATTTGATGACTTCTGGGTTGTGCTCGATCACCAAAACGGTATTGCCTTGATCCACAAGTGCCTGCATGGCCGATAGCAGCTTGCCGATGTCATGGAAGTGTAGCCCTGTAGTTGGCTCATCAAAAATGAACATGATCTTGTCCCGACGGTCACCACCGCGGCCTAGGAAACTCGCTAGTTTGACCCTTTGAGCCTCCCCACCGCTGAGCGTATTGCTGCTTTGGCCAAGCCGCACGTATCCAAGCCCAACATCCTGCAAGGGTTGTAGCCGCTCCATGATCTTGGGTTTGTCAGCAAAGAAGATAAGGCTGTCGTCAATGGTCATGTTCAGGACATCAGAGATGCTACTGCCGTTGATTTTGACGTCTTGAATCTCTTGTTTGAACCTCGTGCCGCCACACCCTTCGCACTTGAGGTAAATGTCGGCCATGAACTGCATCTCGATCTTGACCTCGCCTTCGCCTTGGCAGGTATCACAACGACCACCATCGACGTTGAAGCTGAAGTGGCCTGGCGCATAACCACGCGCCTTGCTAAGGGCTTGGTCTGCATATAGGGTCCGGATCTGGTCGTATGCCTTGATATAGGTAACGGGGTTGGAGCGGCTACTCTTGCCTATCGGGTTCTGATCGACAAACTCGACCTGCTCTACCATACTAAGGCCTCCGCTTATCTTTTCGTATTTGCCACCCTCTTCTACCAGCAGACCAACATGGCGTGCTAGCGCGGGGTACAATACCTTCTTGATCAGGGTAGATTTGCCAGAGCCACTGACTCCCGTCACAACGGTGAAAGCCAGTAGTGGAATCTTGACAGACACCCCCTTGAGGTTGTTTTCTCGGGCACCCACTAAGTGGATGGAGTTGGCCCATTTGCGCCTGAATTTAGGCACCGGAATCTGGTCTTGACCCGTCAAGAAACGGTAGGTGTGCGAGTCTGGTGCCTCGATACCGAGGTCAGCAAAGTGGGCACCATTCTGGCCTCCTTCGGCACCAAGTGCCCCACGCTTAACCCCCATCTGGAACACCAAATGGCCACCCAGATTACCTGCATTAGGCCCAATGTCGATGATTTGGTCGGCGGCCAGCATCACCTCTTCCTCATGCTCAACGACGATAACCGTATTGCCCATGTTCCGCAATCGCTCTAGGACACCTACCAGACGCTTGGTATCCCGAGGGTGCAGGCCTATGGATGGTTCGTCCAAGATATACATACTGCCAACCAAAGCAGACCCGAGGGAGGTTGCCAGTTTAATGCGCTGGAACTCGCCCCCACTGAGCGTACTCGTCAGGCGGTTGAGGGTCAGGTACCCTAGGCCGACTTCTTGCAAATAATGCAGGCGGTTCCGGACCTCGGCAAGCACACGTTTGGCTACTTGTTCTTCATGCGGCTGTAGCTGCATCCCGTCAATGAACTTGCTAAGGTCCTCGATCGGCATCAGAACAAGGTCGCTAATACTTTTGGTGTTGATCTTGACATAGCTAGCATCCTTCCGGAGGCGTGTGCCACGGCAATCAGGGCAGGTTGTGCGGCCACGAAAGCGGCTCAACATCACCCGATACTGGATCTTGTGGGTTTGGCTCTCGAGCCAGTCGAAAAAGGCATAAATACCCCTAAAGAACTGATTACCATGCCAAAGCAGGTCACGCTCCTCATCAGATAAATCGGCGTATGGTCTATGGATCGGGAAATCAAACCGAATACCGTTCTTGAGCAAAGGGGCTAGCCACTCTTCGCGCATGGTTTCCGTTTTCCAAGGTGCAATGGCACCCTCAAAGATCGACAAGGAGGGCTCTGGTATTACGAGATCAGGGTCTATGCCCAGCACTCGGCCAAATCCTTCGCAGGTTTTGCAGGCCCCATAAGGATTGTTAAAACTAAAGAGGTTGATGCTCGGCTCTTCGAAGCTGATACCATCTCGCTCAAATTTATCGCTGAAGGCAACTCGGTTGTTCTGGCCCTCGGTAGGCTGACCATGTTGGTCCACCCCCATCACCTCGATGATGCACTGACCTTCACCTTCATAGAAGGCAGTCTGGATACTATCACTCTGCCTAAAGATACTGTCCTCATCCTCGGCCTTGGTGCTATCCCGATCGATTAGCAGAAAGAGCTGTTTTTTCTGGTGGGCTGCCCAAGCTTTGCCCTCCAACATTTCCTCTAGGTACAGCACCTGCTCACCATCATGAAGGCGGGTAAAACCATTCTGGAGCAGGATACGCATTTCGTCCTCTAGGGTGCGATCCTCCTTACGGAGTAGTGGGCACAGGATGAGGTAGCGGGTGCCAAGGGGCATGCGGGCCAAGAAGTCCAGCACATCCTGTACGGTATCTTTAGAGACCGCAAGGCCAGACACCGGGCTTATCGTGATGCCTATCCTTGCAAACAATAGCTTGAGGTAGTCATAGATCTCGGTACTGGTGCCAACGGTGCTGCGTGGGTTGCGGGTGTTGACTTTTTGCTCGATCGCGATCGCTGGGGACACCCCTTTGATGTAGTCCACCTCGGGTTTTTCCATCCGCCCCAAAAACTGACGCGCATAGCTGCTAAGGCTCTCGACATACATCCGCTGGCCTTCAGCAAAGAGGGTGTCAAACGCCAATGAGGACTTGCCCGAACCCGATAGCCCAGTGATCACAACCATCTTGTTACGCGGGATGGCAACAGAAACCGACTTGAGGTTATTAACCCTCGCACCCTTGATCAGGATGTACTTGCGTGCATCCAAGCCATCCGCAAATGGGGTGGCAGGGACGAACATCAAAGGGCCATAGCCGCCTTCTGCAAAGGTTGGAGCAGTGGTCGTGATGCTGGTCGGTTGGTAGGTCTGGACTGTGGTTTCGGGTTTGTTCATAGCGACCTGCAAGATAGTGAATCTTAGGGCTAAGGGGGCCAGAAAGGGCTACACATATCTCCCAATCGCCTTATCTTTGATCAAGCCTACCCTTTCCTGCTCAAGACCTTGGTTTTGCCTACAAAACTGATCCAGTCCCTCTGGTGATTTTAATAGGCGGTTGAATCGTGAGGGTCTCAGCCCTATCAACTTTGCACAAAGGCCGGTGCAATTCCTCGAGGCCCTTACAGATACCAAATCATAGTTGGACGACAATATCCACCGTTAGGGTATGGCATTCGGCACCAACCAAAAACATTACATCACAGAGGTCAGAAACACCAATCCGCCGAACTTGATGCACGACAAGGGACTTGACGAAGCAACCAGTGCGTTATTTGCGTAGTCTCTGTACCAGATCAGAATA
>CANHWS010000139.1 GCA_947464365.1 Cytophagaceae bacterium
CGTGTTTAACTGGCTAGAGCACATCACGAGTAACTATGGCATCGTGATCATTGTGTTGGTCTTGATGGTGCGTTTACTGCTTTTGCCACTAGGCTACCGCAGCTACATTAGCATGGCCAAAATGAAGGTACTGAAGCCTGAGCTAGACGAAATCAAAGCTAGGGTAGGGGATGATATGCAGGCCCAACAAGCCGAGCAGATGAAGCTCTATCAGCAGGTGGGCATCAATCCATTGAGTGGTTGTATTCCGCTATTGCTACAAATGCCAGTGCTGTTCGCGATGTTTAACTTTTTCCCGAACGCCATTGAGCTGCGTCAACAAACCCTTTGGTGGGCGCAGGATCTGAGCACATTTGACGATTATATCCATTGGCAAACAGCCGTACCGTTCCTAGGGCATCACTTGTCGATCTTTAACGTGTTGCTGATGTTCAGCACGCTAGGTATCACGTACTTCAACAACCAAAACACGAACGTCAACCCGCAGATGAAGTACATTGGTTACATCATGCCGGTGTTCCTGATGTTTGTACTTAATGACCTGCCTGCCGGCCTTAACTTCTACTACCTAGGTAGCAACGTGATGAGTATGGCACAGCAGATCATCATCCGGAAGTTTGTGAACGAGGAGGACCTCCACCGCAAACTGCAAGAGAACAAAACTAAAAATGCGAACAAACCTAAAAGCAAGTTCGCCCAGCGCATCGAGGAGGCCATGAAGTCTTCAGAGGAGGCCAAGAAGAAGAAAAAGTAGTCCTATTGCCATCAGATGATGGTTGAACTTGACTTGTCAGTCCGCCTTTGCCCATTGTGGTAGTGGCGGACTGATTTTTTATTATTCCGTTGGCGCCTTAAGAGAACCAAAGTGAAAGTTAAGGTTGGGTGAACCATAGGTCCTCCAATATCTAGGCTTGGCCTGTTACCTGCCTACGTGTTCGGATTTGGGGATTAGAGCCAATGGCGATGTGGAATATCCATGCTATACCCATCTAGTATTGATGGAGGTTATAGTACTAAGATTCTCGGTGCAAAACCAACGCCTGCAATACTGCGGGGGCAGTTGGACCAGAAATGCAGCAGGATTAGGTAAACAGGTGCTCAAAACGAACATGTAAAACGCAAAAAAGCCGCTCCATTGCTAGGGCGGCCTCTTGGCCATAGATCTAGTGCCTAAAACTAGACCTTACTTACTGTTTGGCAATGCGTGCGCGATACTGGCTATTTGGCCCAGTTGCGATCAAGGTATAGATGCCTTTGGGGAGATCACCAAGGTTGACAAGGTATTCGTTGTCAGTGACTTGGGTTGTATTGATCATGGCAGACTGGCCAGCACTATTGATCAGCCTAAAGCTAAGCCCTTGGGCTACTTGGTTGTCCAGACGCACCATCACTTGGGTGGTGGCTGGGTTTGGCCAAACGGTAAGGGCTTGATAGCTGATGCTATTCTGTAAACCAACGAGACGAAGGATCCTGAAACGACGATAGACGGTATCAGCTAGGTGGTTGTTGTTACCTGGCTGGATAACGCGCAACATGGCCCAACCTGTATCTGCAGAGGCCGGAACATTGATGCGGGCTGGCGAACCAACATAGGTGACATTGGTTGGGGCGCTGGTCAGGCTAAACTGAAGGGCTACTCCACTACTTGGGGCGGCAGTCGCAGCGGTAAGGTTATAGAAACCAGAACCGATAAATAGATCGGGTATGCTATCAACAGATAGGACTTGGGCACGGCGAGCGATCAAGAAGGTATCGATCAGGACAGTGGCAGCATTGTAGTTGGCATTGCCAACTACATTTACACGCACGATGACGGTACCAGCACCGACGATGGTAACGGTCTGGGTGGCAGCTGCATACGTTGCGACTGTAGGTGGTGCAGAGACAGTGTAGGTTAAGGTTTGACCAGATGGCAGATTGGTGACTTGGCTATTGACGGTACCAGCTAACACAAAAGGGGCATCGCCAAAGGTTCTGTCAGCCAATGGTGTCCAGATGATTTGCTGGTTGGCTTTCAGCACTTGGAAGGTATCTTGAATGATCACGCCACTAAAGTTGGCATCACCCGGGGCGATGGCCCGATAGATAACCGAACCAGCAGAGTTGATGGTGAAAGTCTGGGTGGTTGTATCGAAGGCTACGGTGTTGGCAGGGCTCATTGATACCACTCGGATGTAGGAGGGGCGACTAGTGATGTTATTGCTTGTGCTGTCAGCTACGCCAAATGGGGCCTCACCAAAACGGTAGTCACGGATTTTTTTGAGGGTTAGGGCTTGTGCAGATTTGATGTTGATTCTGACGGTATCAGTTACAGGATACCAACCATCTTCATCGCCAGCAGTCTGGATAACAAGCTCCACTGTGCCGGTACCAGCATTGGCAGGAACCCTTAAGGTATCACCAGAAAGCGTGACGTTAGCTGGGCTAGAAAGCAAGCTAAGGCTTGAGGTCAAGGTGCCACTGGCAGTACGCACTAGGATGTTATCTCCACTTCCGACCAATTGGTCAGACAATGGGGAAACAGCAAGTGTAGGGATGCGTTTGGTGAGTTTGATATAACGCTGCCCTTGGCTAATGTATAGTGTATCCGTTCCTTTGTTGAAACCAAGGCCAGTAGGCTCGCCAATTTGGGCACTTGTGCCGATGCCAGCGATATAGTCTTGGTTGTTGTTGGCACCCGATCCCAGGCCTTGGCCGTTACCGGCAAGGGTGTAAACCTCGCCAGTGCCTGGTTTGATTTTGCGGATCCGGTTGCCAAAGGTTGGTGACTTTTGGCCTGGACCATCGTCAGCGATGTAGAGGTAACCTTTTTTATCCACTGCAATGCCCATAATGTCAAAGAAGCGGGCCTCATGGCGGATGCTATCACGATAATTGCTGGTAATGGCAACACCTGGCAGTGGGCCTGCATAGGTACCAACCACTTGGTTGTTGACATTGACCCAGCGAATGGCGCGGTTACCGAGGTCGCCTACAAAAAGGGTGTCACCAGTGTTGTCAAAGGCCAAGGCACCCCGGTTACGGAAATTCCCGTTCGGCCTTGGGAAATAGAAACGTGCTTTTGAGGCAGTATCATTGACGTAGTTATTACCGCCACCACTATTGACACGTGGATCACCAGCAACTAATGTCCTAGTGCCAGTTGCCGGGTTGATCCTGCCGATTGTAGGCTCCCTACCGTTATCAAGGCCTACCTCCATGGTGTAGATCAGGCCATCAGCAGGGCGGAAGGCGATGTTGGTAGGGTATTGGAAACCTTTCCAGACGTTACGCTTTTTGCGGGTCTGGAGGTTAAAGGCGCAGATGGTATCGTTGCAGGCGTAGTAGATAACTGTATCTGCATATCCCATCGTCAGGCCAGCGATTGCATAGTTGTTGACAGATAGGTGCGTGTAGAGGGTGTCTCGTTTGGCCGATTTCTGGTTGTAGCGGAAGAGCCGTAGGCCAGACGAAAAATAGATGTTGCCTGAGCTGTCAGACAAGACAGTTGGTGAGTTGCCCGTACCAAGCACTACTTGTGTAGTTTGGTTTTGGGCAAGGGCGGTGCCTAGGCCGAGAATCAGGATCCCGAACAAAGTACCTAAAGCGTTCTTGAGTCGATGTGTTGACATTGCTTTTTTAGCGTTGGTGAACATTGAAGGACAATATATGTTGATCTGATCTTAGAATCTATGTCAAATCCTTGGCAGGTGTTTGGCATATACCTAAATAATTGATATTAAGTTTGTTAACGGTGTTGTTGCCATTTCGCTAAATACACCTAATTAGGTAGATGGGCAACAACCTTTGCTTAGTCAAACCTGTAACCAACACTAAAGCTGACGGTTTGCTGCACATAAGAACTGTACAAGAAGCCACCTCCAAGTAGCGAATAGCAAGCATCGATGACCAGACCTTTGTACAGGCCAGCTGCCAACCCAGCCTTTGCCATAGCGCAAAACCCGCCGACGTCTAGGCTTGCTACACCTTCTTCTATGCTGCCATATTTATATTGATACCCATACCGCAAAATGTAGTTCTGCTGGCCAACACCAATGCCACCACCGAGGTAGGGGCTCAGGAACTGTTTATCAAAGGGCACCCGGATCCCGACCAAGGTGTTGAACAAGAGGTTAAAGCCACCTGATTCTTGTTCGGACTTGGTGATGATGGGAGGCTGCACTCCGCGGGTACCACCGTAAGAATTGGTGATGTAGCGAGTGCCATCAAAAATGGGGTAGGTGTTAGTTCGGAAACCAGGTGCGTCTACTTCTTCGTAGCTCAAAATCTTGAACGATCCGCCAAGGATTGCGTTGACCTCAAATTCCGTAGCCCAACCGAACGCGATTTTGGTAGGATCTGGTGGTGGCGACATCAGTGTGCTGTTGGTCAGTTTGAGGACTAGGGTATTTGCATAACCTGCAAAACTAGCATGACCATATCTGCGACCGAAAGTGGCGCTGGCAGTATTTGTCCCTGCGCCTAAGCCTGCTGATAGGGTTAGTTTGCTGTACTGGACTTTGAAGTGTTTTGGCTTTTCGGGCTCCCGACCATCAAGGTTGATTTGTTGGATGGCTTTGCTACGCTGCCCCGCCTTGGCCTTCATGAATTGGTAGTAAGCGTCCGAGTGGGTGGTGTCTGTGGTGATGGGGGATTGGGCCCAAACCATCGGGAGGCTAATCAGGACAAACACAAAAACAAGGTAGGTGAGTGTAGTGGTTCGCATGGGCATAAGGGTATATGTCCTAGACAAGACTTGCCACCTTGGGGGTTGTCCTACGCTGGAAGATTATTTTGGGCTTACCAGCCTGCTAGTGGGATGCGGGCGCCGAGCTGGATGTGGAAGGCGCTTTGGACCCGTATAAAGCCAAAAAAGCCACCCCGTAAGAGGTGGCTTAATGAGCTCCCTGCCAGACTCGAACTGGCGACCCACTGATTACAAGTCAGTTATTCTACCAACTGAACTAAGGAAGCATTTGGTAGTGCAAAAGTAGTCAAACTAGTGGTACTACCAAGTTTTTTGGGTGCTTAAGGCCAAATTATTTTTCAACAAAATGGCCCTAGTTACCCTCAAAAGACTGATTATGAACTTGCTTTGGCTTCGTCAGCCAGTCCCTGTTGGACGATCTTGAGCTGGCTCCGGACATCATCAAGCTCTTTGGTGAGGCCTTTGACTTTGCCTTCGACATCCTTGCGGAGTGAGTCGGCATTGCGGCTGTTGGCAAAGAAGCTGAGGTTGTTCTCGTAGCTATGGATCTGGTTCTCGATGGACTGGATGCGGGTCCTAAGATTCCGCTCCATGCCCCTGAGGCTACCATCGTCAGCAGTTGCGCCACGGCGATCTCCACCCCGACGGTCACCACCACGGTAGTCTCCACGACCACCGCGATCACCACCTCTGTCACCACCATCACGACGGCCACCACGATCACCGCGGTCACCTCTGTCTTGACGGTCACCACGGTCGAAGCTGCGCTCACCGTCATAAGACCTGCCACCACCACGGCTGGTGAGGCGGCTATGGACGGATACTTTCAGCTTGATGAGATCAGTAGGGTTGATACCCTCGATTGCCTCAAGATAAGCCTCAGAGATACGCTGTACATCTTTGGACAGGGTATCCATCGCTTTACGAGGCACGAAACCAATGGCTGTGAACTGGTCCACAACGGCCTGGATCTCGGCTTCTGTTGCCGTTTTGGCAGCGATGGAGGCTTCTAGCTTGGCCAATAGCTCGCGCTTGGCGGCTAGGTTGACCTCGTATTCTTTTTCGGTTGACTCGTTGAGCTGGCGTTTGCGCTCAAAGAACTTATCCACGGCAGCTTTGAAGCGCTCGTAGATGCTGTCACGCACCTTGGTAGGTACAGGACCGATTTCTTTCCAGCGGGTCTGGAGTTGCTTGAGGGCGTTGGCTGCTGCTTCCCAGTCTTCGCTGTCTTGTAGGCCTTCGGCTTCGACACAAAGGGCTGTTTTGGCAGCCAGGTTTTGGGCCTTTTCTTTGTCTAGGGCTTTGAAGTAGCCATGTTTGGCATTGAAGAACTGCTTGATGTAGCCCCAGAAACGTTTGTTGACGTCATTGGCCTTCTCGATCGGGACATTACCGATGGTCTTCCACTCTTCTTCGAGCTTCATGACCTCTTGGCTCATGTTGTTCCACTCATCAAACTTGTCAGCTTTGAAGTTGGAGATCAGGAGGGCCTTTTCGATCAGGATCTCTTTACGACCAAGGTTTTCGTTTTGCTCGACTTTGATCTTGTCCACATACTCACGGCGGCGGGTGTAGATCTGATCGCTCAGGGCTTTGAATTCGGCCCAGATTTTTTCTTGCTCTTCTTTAGGGACTGGCCCTGTGTTACGCCACTCTTCGTGGAGCTCATTAAGCTCCTTAACGGCTTTGTTCAGGGCTTTTTCGTTGACCAAGGCTTTTGCCTTCTCGATGTAGCCTAATTTGGACTCTAGGTTTTTCTTACGATCAAGTTCCTTGAGCTCAAAGTAGATCGAGCGACGGTCATAGAACAGGTTACGAAGGGCACCGTAGTTAGAGCGGATGTCCTGTGCGAAAGTGTTCGGCACTGGTCCGATCGACTTCCACTCGTCCTCAATCTTTTTGAGTTTGTCGAGGCTAGTAATTTCCTCGTCACTTTCGACAAGCTGACGCAGGAGCTCGAGTAGCTCGAGTTTGCGGGCTTGGTTTTTTTCTTTGCTACGCTCGGCCTCAACGGCTTCGACCCTACGCTTTTCGCGATAGAGTTTGATCATGTTGTTGAAGCGTACACTGGTGCCATCAGCTTTGAGCTCGAAGGCATCCTCTTCGCCACCGTCGGCTAGGAATTTTTCGAGGGCAACGCTACGATCTGACTCTTCGATGTGGTCAAAAGCAGCTTTGATCTTGCGGATGGCCGCATCATTTTTGGTGCTGTAGGCCTGTCCAGTATAGGTCTCGAGGTGATCTGCGAGGGATTTTTTGTCTAGCCCAGCGAGGTCTAGCTCTGCCTCAACTTCCGCCTCGGCTAGTGCCACGATTTCCTCTGTTGCTGCTTCAGGTTCGGCTGTTGTATCAGCGGTCTGTTCCACTACAACATCAGCTTCAGGCTCTGCTGTGGCAGGTTCAACAGCAGGAACGGCTTCTACCACTACCTCCTCTACCTGTGCAACTGGCTCAGGAGTGATTTGGGCCACTACTTCTGGAGTGACAGCTTCTTCAGCAACTGGAGTTGATTCTGGTTCTGGCTGTGTTGCTTCTGGCTCGGCTACACCTGCGTCGGCAGCTGCAGCTTTTGCGGCATACTCTGCCAAGATTTGGTCTGCTAGCGACAACTCAGCAGCTACAGGAGCGGTGTTTTCGGTCGTAGTAGTAGGTACTTTATCAGGCTCAGGGGCCAGATCAGGACGATTTTCCTCCATTGCGGCAGGCTTTTGTGGAATTACTAACAGGATAAACCATCAGCGACCAAGGTACGGATGTACGCTGGCCCTGATAGACGTTGCGCAAAATGCTGTGCAATTACGCCAATCTGGATGCAATAGGCAAGTGTCGGTATGGCTCTGTCAGGTTATTATCTGGTTACGCGACTATAACAGCTGCATAATCCCTACTTATGCGGGATGTGCCCATGCCCTATGTTTTGGTAGTCAAGCCTTTGTGCGGTAGTCTTGACTCTGGTCAGGAAGGTGGTCCAGCTAAGGTTCGACCGGGTCGTCCACCCAATTTCGGACAGGGCCAACATGCGTGGGAAGATTTGCTGCTGGACACGACCAAAGTTGGGTAGGTATTCGGTCCAGACGTTGCCTTGTAGGCCCAATATCATCTGTTGGGCACGTGGTCCAAACTCCTCAGGAGCAGGCTCGAAACTATAGACCTTGCGTAGCGTGGTAAGCCGGCCGATACATAGAGGTTCGGAGACTTTGTCGTGCTGATAAAAATCGAGGTAGCAATGGGACATGGGGCTCATGACCACGGGGTGCCCTGCCTGTGCGGCCTTGCGTCCACCATCGATGCCACGCCAGCTCATGACGGCGGCATTAGGTGCTAGTCCACCTTGCAAGATTTCGTCCCAGCCGATAAGGATACGTCCTTTGGTATTGAGGTAGCGTTCAATCCGTTTGATGAAATAGCTCTGGAGCTCGTGTTCGTTCCTGAGGCCCAGTTGTTTGATTTGGTTCTGGATTTCGGCACTTCGTTTCCATTGTTGTTTGATGGCCTCATCTCCGCCGATATGGATGTACTTGCCCGGGAAGAGGGCCAATACCTCGTCTAGCGTGCGCTCGATAAACTGAAAGGTAGGCTCTTTAACATTGAATATATAGGGCGAAATTCCCCACTTGCGCATGACACTTGGGGTGTCAAGGCAGCCCAGCTCGGGGTAGGCTGCGATGGCAGCTTGTGCATGGCCAGGCATCTCGATTTCAGGGACGACTGTGATGTAACGGTCAGCAGCGTAAGATACGATATCTTGGATATCTTGATGGGTGTAGTGTCCTTCGTGAGGGGTGCCATCATACCGATAGGGCTGGTGCCTGGTGTGCCCAAGCATAGATTCATGCCTTTTGCTGCCGTGGGATACTAGCTTGGGGTATTGTTTGATCTCGATTCGCCAACCTTGGTCGTCGGTCAGGTGCCAGTGGAATACGTTGAACTTGTAGGTCGCGAGGTAGTTTAGGTATTGTTTGACCTCTGCAACAGTGAAGAAATGCCGACTGACATCAAGGTGCATACCACGCCAGCCAAACCTTGGGCTGTCCATGATCCTGACGCTAGGCACAGACCAGTCTTGCTTTGTGTGGCTGTTTTTATCAATGTCGTGTGGGAAG
>CANHWS010000140.1 GCA_947464365.1 Cytophagaceae bacterium
AGGTGGGCGGTCGCCAGAAGGACGATCACCACCACCGAAACGAGGGCGATCACCACCACTTGGGCGGTCACCATCAAATTTACGGAAAGGTGGGCGGTCGCCAGAAGGACGATCACCACCGCCAAAGCGAGGACGATCTCCACCAATTGGGCGGTCGCCATCAAATTTACGGAAAGGTGGGCGGTCGCCAGAAGGACGATCACCACCGCCAAAGCGAGGACGATCACCCCCACTTGGGCGGTCGCCATCAAATTTACGGAAAGGTGGGCGGTCGCCAGAAGGGCGATCACCGCCAAAGCGAGGACGATCTCCACCACTTGGGCGGTCGCCATCAAATTTACGGAAAGGTGGGCGGTCGCCAGAAGGACGATCTGAGTTGTAACGTGGGCGGTCTGAGCCATAAGATGGTCTATCAGATCCACCAGAACGCCCGCCACGGTCACTACCACGGCTACCACGGTCGTTGTCTTTGCTAAAACCGGGGCGATCAGTACGGAAAACAGGTTCGCCATCAGCACCAGACCTGCCTGCACCTTGATCGGAGCGGCTGTCGTTGCTGCGGAACCTTGGGCGGCTGTCACCACCATCGAAGTTTTTTCTTGGGCGCTCATCGTTTGAGCGGCCTCCTGGGCGTATTGCCATCATTGAAATTGTTAAGGGCCACACATCGCTGCGTTGCCAAATGCCTTGCAAAGGTACGACTATTTTGGTAATCAGGCAGTTCCAATTTTAGTCCCTCTCCACAGTCCTTTATTTGGCAGTACCGTTGTTAGATAAATTTTTGGGATTTGTGGTTACTTCCGCTAGGGCAAAGGTAATATAGCTACAGAAGCGGCTTTCCTGTCTAAGGGGCACTATGTGTAGGTGGCTTTAGCCAAAACGACCAGAGCTCAACTTATTTGAAATCGATTTGGTTAGCCGCTTTCTTCAATACTTTGACTAGACCACTGCCATGAAACCTCAAAATCAAGTCCCGAACCGCTCGCTGTCTGGATACGCTGAATCCGCTGGCCAATCAATCGGTTGGCAGTATCTTGTGGGCGGGGACTCAGCCAGTAAATCCAAAAGTTCGTCCTCTGGTGCTGGCCTTGTTTCAACCGTGCAACCTTCAAGTCAACCATCTTATTCGGCCAATCCTAAACCACACCACGCCCGCAATGACATGCGTATAGTGCTGATTTTGGTTGGTTTTCTTGGTTTGTTGTTGCTCTTCGTTCCTTACTTTTTATCACTGGAGCATCAGATTTCAGTAGGCACTAATCGGCGGATGATGTTTGTCGGGGTGGTGTTATGGGGCCTGTGCGCATTGTTCTGGAAACGCCGTAACCTCGATCAGGAAGATCTGCTCAACTAGTCTATATACCATACAGCCATTACCTCTCCTAATCATAAGTGCCTCGAATATTTTCTTAACTAGGGCTCATTGTTATCTTGCATAATTGACCATGACTACCTAGTCCATTAAACCTGAATCAGGAACATTAAAAAGCAAAAAAAAGCCTTCAGATCACTCAGAAGGCTTTTTTGTTAGAAGCTGCTCAGCAGCATGCAACTAGCTTAATATTAAGCTACTTGCTTCTGGAGTTGATTAGTGCGTACTCCGGTCTGTATAGGATGTGGATAGTGCTGCCCTAGCTTGACACCAAATTCCTCTTGCTCTTGGCGGGTCCATTCGTCAGGGTGGTTAAGACGATAGGCAGGCACCTTGGCCAAGATTGTTAGCCAGGTTTTGACGTATTGACCTTTAGGGTCGTAGGTTTCGGCCTGTTTGGCGATGTTGAAGTAGCGATTTTCGCGCGGATCGTTCCCACAGCCAGCCATATAGTTCCAGTTACCCCAATTGCTGCAAGGATCATAGTCTACCAGCAGGTACTCGAACCAAGCTGCACCAAGCTGCCAGTTTAGCCCTAGGTCCTTAATGAAGTAGGATGCCACATTCTGTCGCCCACGGTTGCTCATGAAACCAGTTGCCAGCAACTCGCGCATGTTGGCATCCACAAATGGAGCTCCTGTCTGGCCGCTAGACCATTTGCTGAAGAGCTCTGGGCTATTGCGGAATTTAAGGTTGACATTCTTGATACCAGCGCGGCGGAATAAGGTATTGCCAAATTTTTTGGCTACAAACTTGAAGTAGTCCCGCCAGAGTAGCTCAAATATCAACCAATAGGTCGAGTCGTTGTTATGGCGTTTGACTTCGTATTGTTTGACTTGGTGATAGATATAGCGAGGTGATATGGCCCCAACAGCGAGCCAAGGCGAAAACTTGCTACTGTAGTCCATCCCCAGCAAGCCATTGCGGGTTTCTTTGTAATTCTTGAGCTGATCTGTCTCCCAGAAATAATGCTCGAGACGTGCCAAAGCAGCAGTTTCGCCGCCCACGAACTCGTTCTTACCTAGGTTCGGAACCAAGTTGGCACTTGCTAACATCAGGTTGTCAGTTTGGAGTGTGGGAATATCCACATTGCCGACCTGAATGCCACCCGGTACCTTGATTTTGGTCGGGGCAGGGAAGGGTGAGCTGATCTTAGAGGACTTTTCGACCTGTTTCCTGAACTCGGTAAATACGTCAGGCAGGAACTTGAGCGGAAAAGGCAGCTCGGTGGGGTGGATTAAGGTACTACCATCAAACCACTGGGTGAGAATGCCCTTTTTCTCAAGGCTGGCCTCTAATAAGGACTCTATCTCTGTTTCCTCTGAAGTGATCTCTTTGTGAGCATAGAGCGTGTCAACGTCAAGGGCCTTCACGAGATCTGGGATTATCGTTTCTGGATGCCCAACCCGAATGAAAAGCTCGGCACCAATTGACCTGAGGTTTTGCCTTAGGTTCTCGATCGTCTGGGTAAGGAACTGGCGTCGGTATGGCCCGATGCGTGGGATACCGAACTGATTAGCCTCATATACGCGAGGATCGATGATATAGATCGGGACGACCTCTTTATCCTTTAGGCTGGCCCTATATAAGGCTTCATGGTCCTGGATCCGGAGGTCATTTCTGAACCATACCATTATGCGTCTGTTGTCCATAGTCAGTGGTTTGATCTGGTTAACATCAGCGTAACAGCCTGTAAAAGATCGGTGTTTTGGCAATGCAGTAGTTTTTTCGGACAAATATTAAGCTCTCTATGTTGTTAGTGTGGCCAAACGGGGCTTATTTTGCGTCCTTACATAACAACTATAGTAACCTCTTTAACGACTAAATGGCTCTTATTACCAAAATCCAGCAGCACTCTGGCATCGCTGTTACTGTTATCGTCATTGCCATTGCCCTTTTTATCGTCGGTGGCGATCTGCTTTCGAGCAACTCGTTGTTACGTGGTAGTGGCGGCACATCCATCGGCCAAATAGCCGGGACCGATATAGACGCCAAAAAATACCAAGCTGAGCTAGACCAGCTTGAGTATGAATACCAACTCGCAAACAACAAGCAACCAGGCGAACAAGAACGTCAAGGTATCAGGGATCAAGCCTGGACGACGTTGCTCAATAAATATGGTTTTGGTCCGGAGTACGACAAAATTGGTCTTCAGGTCACTGCAGACGAACTTGTTGATATGGTACAGGGCGAAAATATCCACCCAGGTCTCAAACAAGCATTTACAGATCCTGCCACAGGCCAAGTTGACCGTGACAAAATCCGTGAGTACCTCAAGCAGATCAACAGCCTGAAGGAAAAGAACGAGCAAGCTGCCCAGCAGTATGCTATCTGGATGAACTTCGAACGCAAACTGCCAGAAGATCGTAAACGTACTAAGTACGAGGCCTTGCTTACCAAGTCAATCTATGTAACCTCTGCCGAAGCTGAGCGCGAGTACACAGCCCAAACAGCTAAGGTATCTGCTAAGTATGTCTTCGTGCCTTATTTCAGCATCGCTGACAGCACCATCAAGCCGACAGAAGAGCAATTGAGCGCCTACCTAGCTGATCACAAAGACAAGTACAAAGCACAAGATTCCCGTACGATCGACTATGTACAGTTCATGCTTACACCAGATCGTGAAGACAGCGCTGCTTTCAATACTGAAGTTGCCGGTCTACGTTCAGAATTTGCCAATGCGCCAGACGACACCGCTTACGCCGCTAACAAGTCTGACAGCCCAGAGAAACTGAAGTCTATCCCGGCCAATGAGCTTCCTGCACAAATCGCTGGTTTGAAGTTGCAAAAGGATAGCGTCTATGGTCCGTTCACCCTTGGTGATAATGTGACACTCTACAAGGTTCGTGATATTAAAAATGAAGGAGACTATTCTGCAAAGGCAAGCCACATCCTCATCAAGTGGGGTAGCACAGCAGATACTTCGAAAGCATTTGCAAAAGCCAAGGCTCAAGGTGTACTAAGCAAAATCAAGGGTGGTGCCAGTTTCGAAGAAATGGCCCGCATCTACGGTACTGACGGAACTTCTACTCAAGGTGGTGACCTAGGATGGTTCAGTGCAGGCCGTATGGTTAAGCCTTTCCAGGATGCCGTGTTTGCAGCTTCTGGTCGTGGTTTGTTGCCTACCTTGACCGAAACTGAATTTGGTTACCATATCATCAAGGTTACCGAGCCTAAGACGAACCTTAAATACCAAGTCGTAACCCTCGCGCGGAAACTTGAGGCTAGCAGCCGTACACGCGAGCTTGTTTATAACAAAGCTAGGGTATTCATGACTGAGGCTACAGATACTGCATCGTTCTACGCTGCAATCAAAAAGGCTAACCTGACCAAACAGTCAGCCGTTAACCTCCAGAAAAACGCACAGTACGTCAACGACATTGCTGATGCACGTTCGATCGTCCGTTGGGCTTTCCTCGAAGGCAAAGTTGGCGAGCTAGCCAAATCACCATTTGATTTCAAGGATCGTTATGTGGTTGTGGCCCTCACCCGTCAGTCTGAAGAAGGTAAACCGACTGTTGCCGAGTTCCGTGACCAATTGGCTGCCGAAGTTCGTAAAGAAGTGAAGGCAGAGCAGATTATTGCCAAAATCGGTGGTGCCAAAACCCTTGAGGAAATGAAAGCTAAGTATGGTGATGCAGCCATCCTTAACTCAGCCCCAGATATTACTTTGGCCTCTACTTCAATGCCAGACGTAGGATATGACCCAATCGCTGTTGGCCGTCTATTTGGCCTTAAACAAGGTGCCACTACTGCACCGTTTGCAGCCGAAACTGGAGTCGTTGCCTTGATGAGCGAGAAATCAACCCCAGCGCCTAAAATTGCTGACTATACATCTTACAAAACCAGCATTCAGCAACGCCGTGCTGGTCCGGTTACTTACTACCTCACAGAGGCGGTCAAGGAACTGAAAGGTGTTAAGGATGATCGTATCCAGATCCAATAAGGATCGATAAGTAACAGCCATTGCAAAAAAGGCTACCAATCTCAATTGGTAGCCTTTTTTTTGCTTAATGTGCTTTGGATAACATGTTGTCGGCGGATAGCAGGTTCAACTGCAGGATCGCCAACAAGTGATAGGCAAAGGCTGGAAGCTATGGATCATGAGTAGGCAACCCCTATGAATTAGGCACCTAAGCTACTGGCTCTTCATCCCACGGTTCCGAACTTTGAAGAGCCGGACCAACTGTGGTACATAATCTTCATCAGTCTTGACGGCGAGGTAGTTGACTTGGTTTTGTTTGCAGAACAGCTCGATGCGGTTGCGCTGTTGATTGAACCGCTCGGCTACCAATTTGGCAAACAAACCAGAGCTGGTATTGAGCCAGACTGTTCGACCTTGTTCCTTGTCTTCGACTGGTACAATACCCACCTTAGGGAAATTGGTCTCGATGGGGTCCACCATCTGGATGATGATCAAATCATGACGACGGGCAATGGCCTTCAGGCTATTTTCGTAAGGCTTCTCGTCGATAAAATCTGAAATCAGGATTACGATGCTCCGGCGTTTTAGGATGTTGAGCCCAAAGAAAAGGGCCTGGTTGATGTCCGTTTTGATCGAAAGTGGATTGAGCTTAAATAAACTCTGGACGATCATGTAAGCATAATTGAGGCCTTTATGCGGTTTGATGTACTTTTCACGCATGTCGCTGAAGCAGAACATACCGGCCTGGCTGCCCTGCTTTATGGCCGAAATGGTTAAGACTCCTGCTATCTCCTTGGCTAGGTCCAGCTTCTTTTGGCTCTGAAGCCCAACTGTTTGCGAGGCACTGACATCCAGCATAAAGAAGACCGTTTGCTCCTTTTCTTCCTTAAAGGTCTTGACAAACACCCCATGACCCTTAGCGGTTACGTTCCAGTCGATGGACCGAACATCGTCACCATATTGGTAGGCGCGGATGTCATCAAACTCAAGGCCTGTACCCTTAAAGACAGAGTTATAATTGCCTTGCATCCGTGCGTCAACCGCCTTCCTGATCTGGATTTCGTACTTGTTGAGCTTCTGAAATATCTCTTTCATGCGGTCAATTTGTGGCGGCTAGCAATGGAGTAGGGCACTAGGTTGTCTATCAAAATCGTTCTGGGCAAAGCGTACTTGCGCTATCTTGCAGCAAATTACATGATGGGGACTATAAATCGTACGATGGCTGAGTCAAATAGCTGGTCAAAAAGATCATGGGATGTTTTTGGACTGCCTATATGTGGACTTTGCTGGGTGGCCCAAAGGCGACTCATCCTTGTCTTGGTCTCCTGTTTGACCATGGCTGGTTGTGGACAGGATCTAGAAACTGTGCCGGCTGATGTCTTAACACCCGATCAGATGACTAGTTTTTTGATCCAGGTACATATTGCCGAGACCAAGACCGTGAACGGAGGTTTTCCACTCGATACTAGCCTCGTTATGTACCAATACTATCACCAGCGGATATTGGACCGGATGAAACTGGACACCGGACTGGTTAACCGAAGTCTCAGGTTCTACTCCCGTTCGCCAAAACAAACAAGCCTCATCTACGAAAAAGTAGTTGATAGCCTAGGCCTGCGCAACTCAACAGCGAATGACAGATTTTAGGAACAAGGTTGTTTTGATCACAGGTGGCAGCTCGGGCATTGGGTTGGCCCTAGCGCACGCTTTCGGTCAGGATGGTGCCAAAGTGGTCATTTCGGGTCGGAATGAGGTGAACTTGCAAGCGGCAATTGTAGAGCTCCAAACAGCTGGGATCATGGCCTCTGGCCTCGTGGCTGATGTCACTAAGCAGGAGGATTGCCAAGATTTGGTAAGCAAAACAGTATCCTTGTTTGGTCAGCTTGATGTCTTGATCAACAATGCTGGGATCAGCATGCGGGCTATGTTTCTGGATCTGGACCTTGTGGTGCTGGAGCAACTAATGGCAACCAATTTTTGGGGATCAGTCTATTGCACCAAGGCCGCATTACCCCATATCTTGGCTAGTAAGGGGCATATTGTTAGCATTAGCAGCATCGCCGGTTTACGTGGGCTCCCTGGGCGTACCGGATACAGTGCAAGTAAAGCAGCACTTCAAGGATTTATGGAGGCTTTGCGGGTGGAGCTGCTCAAAACTGGAGTACATGTCTTGATGGTTTATCCTGGGTATACGGCTTCCAATATCCGAAAAGCCGCACTTAACAAAGAGGGTGCTACTCAGGCCGAAAACCCACTAGACGAGGCCAAACTAATGCCTGCAGAGGTGGTAGCTAAGGCAGTACTCAACGCGACAGCCGTAAGGAAACGAGACCTTGTATTGACTACCCAAGGCAAAATGACAGCCTTCTTGAACAAGTTTATACCCGGTATTATGGATGGGGTGGTCTACAGCTTCATGAAACGCGAAGGCGACCTGCGATAGGTCAAGCATTTCTATAGACCTACCGAACCTAGTAGCCATACTTAGACTTCCATAGAGCCTTGAGGCGTGTACGAAGTTCATCCTCGCGTGCATTATGGCCGGGGTCATAGAGCTTTAGTCCCTTAAGCTGATCGGGCATAAACTCCTGATCCACAAAGTTTTGGTCAAAGTCGTGGGCGTATTGGTAGTTCTGGCCATAACCTTCCTGCTTCATTAGTTTGGTGGGGGCGTTGCGCAAATGCAATGGAACTGGTAGGTCACCCGTTTTGGCCACGGTAGCCTGCGCCTGATTTATGGCAACGTAACTAGCGTTTGACTTAGGTGAGGCTGCCAAATAGGTTACCATCTGGGATAGGATGATCCTAGACTCAGGCATGCCGATAAACGACACCGACTGGAAGCAAGCTGACGCCATTACCATAGCCGTTGGGTTGGCATTGCCGATGTCCTCACTGGCCAAGATGACCAACCTTCTGGCAATAAACTTGGGGTCTTCGCCGCCAGCGATCATACGAGCGAGGTAATAAGTTGCCGCGTTCGGGTCGCTCCCCCTAATCGATTTGATAAATGCCGAGATGATGTCATAATGCTGCTCCCCATCCTTGTCATAAAGAACGGTACGGGTTTGAGCCGCCTTGATCACAGCCGAATCATCAATTATGATTGGCCCCTTGTTGCCATCGCTCAGGAAATCTACGACCAGCTCCAGCAGGTTTAACAAAGAGCGTGCATCACCGCCAGAAAGCCTGATTAGGGCCTCATATTCTGACAGAGTGATGGCCTTGGCTGCTAAAATTTCGTCGTCAACCAATGCCGAGCGTAGTAAAGCTACTAGATGATGTTGCTCAAGTGGGCGGAGCGTATAGACACGACATCGGCTTAGTAGTGCATTGTTAACCTCGAATGAAGGATTCTCTGTCGTCGCACCGATTAAGGTCAATAGGCCCTCTTCAACAGCCTTAAGCAAAGCATCCTGTTGTGACTTGCTAAATCGGTGGATCTCGTCCAGAAACAAAATGGTTCCTGGTTGAGTCTTGGCTTTCTCGATG
>CANHWS010000141.1 GCA_947464365.1 Cytophagaceae bacterium
GCACTGTAACAATGCGCCTTGCGAGACTGTATGCCCTGTTGCTGCCACCACGCACAGCACCGAAGGCCTCAACCAAATGGCTTACAACCGTTGTATTGGTACACGTTATTGTGCCAACAACTGTCCGTATAAAGTGCGTCGCTTCAACTGGTTCAGCTATCCGCAGAACGCCGAGAACTTCCCGCTCAACTTCCCAACCCTGTCTGACCTAGGCCGTATGGTGCTTAACCCAGACGTTACTGTGCGTGCACGTGGCGTGATGGAAAAATGCAGCATGTGCGTACAACGTCTGCAAGAAGGCAAGTTGAACGCCAAGAAGGAAAGTCGCCGTCCGATCGATGGCGAAATCGTCACAGCTTGTGCCGCTGCTTGTAGCGCTGGTGCCATCATCTTTGGTGACATGAACGATGCCGAAAGCAAAATCGCACAACTAATGGATGCCGAGTCTGGCAAACGTAACTATCAGTTGCTGTCCGAAATCAATACCAATCCTTCGGTGTCTTACCTCACCAAAATCCGGAACACTGCCGACAAGGCCTAATCATACCACCCGTAGCGTTTATCATCATCTATGCAAGTTACATCGCACGTTAGGGAGCCATTAGTCACCAATGGCAAAACCTGGAAAGACGTCACCGACGACATCTGTCGTCAGGTAGAGGGAAAACCGACGACCACGTGGTATATCGCCATGTTTATCAGCGTTCTCCTCTTCGGATACGGCACCTACTGTCTCTATCGCACCTGGTGGGACGGAATCGGTCGCTGGGGCCTGAACAAAACTGTCGGCTGGGCATGGGATATCACCAACTTCGTATGGTGGGTCGGTATCGGTCACGCTGGTACCCTGATCTCAGCTATCCTCTTGTTGTTCCGTCAGAAGTGGAGAACATCTATCAACCGTGCTGCTGAGGCGATGACCATTTTTGCGGTATTCTGCGCAGGCTCATTCATCCTGATGCACATGGGCCGCACTTGGTTGGCCTATTGGGCACTGCCACTTGGCAACACCTTTGGCTCACTTTGGCCAAACTTCAACTCGCCCCTCGTATGGGACGTGTTCGCGATCTCGACTTACCTCACCGTCTCTGTTGTGTTCTGGTACATCGGTCTGATTCCTGACCTTGCCACCATCCGCGACCGTGCACAAAACCCGATTAGCCGTTTCGTTTATGGCATCCTGAGCTTCGGCTGGAACGGTGGTGCTAAAGACTGGCAACGTTATGAGGCCGTATCATTGGTACTGGCAGGTGTCTCGACCCCACTCGTACTTTCGGTCCATACAATCGTAAGTTTTGACTTTGCAACCTCCCTCATTCCGGGCTGGCACACCACCATTTTCCCTCCATACTTCGTTGCTGGTGCTATTTTCTCTGGCTTCGCGATGGTATTGACCCTGATGTTGGTGACCCGTGTTGTCTTCAAACTAGAGGACTACATCACGATGGCCCACATCGAGAGCATGAACAAAATTATCATGCTTACTGGTAGCATCGTTGGTGTTGCCTACATCACTGAGTTTTTCATCGCTTGGTATAGCGGTGTAGAGTACGAACAATATGCCTTCATCAACCGGGCCACTGGTCCTTATTGGTGGGCCTACTGGTCCATGATGACCTGTAACGTAATCTCTCCACAGCTGTTCTGGTTCAAGTCGGTTCGTCGTAGCATTGCTGCCACCTTCATCTTGTCGATCATCGTGAACATCGGTATGTGGTTCGAGCGTTTCGTGATTATCGTGACCTCCCTACACCGTGACTACTTGCCAAGCAGCTGGGCTTATTTCAGCCCAACGATGTACGACATTGGTGACTACATCTTCTCCTTTGGCCTATTCTTTACCTTCTTCTTCTTGTTTGCTAAGTTCCTTCCGGTCATCAACATGGCCGAGGTCAAGGCAGTCCTGAAGAGCTCTGGCGAGAAAAGCAGCGAAGGCTATGGCAAAGTTATCCATGGTGTTGCCCAAGGCACCACTGCGGTTCCTCACCACAGCCCAGGCAAGTCTGACGTCTAGTCTTTCGATTGCCACCAGTACCTACTAAGTCCCCTCAAACAAACATCCACTGCAACCCCAGCGCGTTTAGCCATGTCTGCAGCAACTAATTTTCTGGTCGGAGTCTACGAAGATGACGACGTAATCATGCAAGCCTGTGCCGACATCCGGCAGCAAGGTGTCAAGATTCACGAAGTCTATTCGCCGTTCCCAATTCACGGTATTGACCCAATCCTCGGATACAAAAGGTCACGCCTTAATGTGGCAGCCTTTATGTTCGGTATCACCGGTACCATCATTGCCTTCTCGATGCAAGTCATCATGATGGGTTATGATTGGCCGATGAACATCGGTGGCAAACCTCAGGTTGCGGTCCCGTCCTTTGTGCCAGTTTCGTTCGAGATGACCATCCTGATGGCATCCTTGGGCATGGTCTTTACCTTCCTTGTTGTCAGTGGCCTAGGGCCAGGGGCTCGTAAGTTGGTGCTTGATCCACGTTTCAGTGATGACAAGTTCATCTTGGCCATCGACGTTGACAAAAATAAATTGTCGATGGAAGACATGGCCAACTTGCTCAAGCGCACAGGTGCTACCGAGGTCAGCCATAAGGAAGTCACAGCCTAGGTTTGTGCTTCTGGCCAGCAGTCCTGACCATATTACCTCCTACTAATCTCATCATTACAGCGACAAGCCTTTCAACAGCTGACAATGTTCAATAGTCGTCCCCAAAAGTTTGCCAAGTCGTTCGCGGTGTTTGCCACCACGGTTGCGATGGCGGGTCTGTTGGCCTCTTGTGGTCAAGACCGTAACGATACTGGTATCGAGTACGCTCCACAGATGTACCATACCATCCCGTACGATCCATACAGCCAGGTCACGGATACCAGCAGCGAGTATTTCAATACCAACAGGCTCAACCCTGGCGGAACGAATATGCGCAAGCCAGCTGCCAATACTGTTGCACGTAAGTTCTATGCAGGTACACCTCGCACCGAGCTTGCCAAAACGGTTATGGTCTATGACAACCTCATCGCTGATAGCGTTGAGTTAAGCGGACGTATCCTCAAGAACCCGTTGGTGCCAACAGAGGCACTTTTGGCACAGGGCGAAACCTTGTATCTGCGCTATTGCAGCCCTTGCCATGGTGCAGGTGGTGCTGGTGACGGCAAAGTTGCTGAGAAGTATAAAGGGGTGCCAAACTACAGCACAGGTCGTTATGCGACTTTGCCAGAGGGGCACATCTTCCATACCATCACGTTTGGCAAAGGCAGGATGTGGCCTCATGGCTCGCAAATCAACCCTGAAGACCGCTGGAAAATCGTCATGTACGTCCAGAAGTTGCAAAAGGGCCAGAGCTAGGCTTTACCTTTTGGCTTTCTAAAGTTCTTTTCAGTAAACACTCGTTTCAGACAGATTATTAAGTTTTATACATGGGAGCTCATTCTCACAAGTCCGTAAACCTAACCGACCGCTACGTCTTTGACGGAGCCGGTCAGCGCCGTGTCATCATTGGTATGGTCGTAGGCTTAGCTATGTTTGCCTTAGGGGTCATCCTGATGATTAGTGGAGTCGGGATGTCGCATGACGACCATGGCGCATCAGCTGGCCATGGTACTGAGGTGCATGCCACTGCTGGTCATGACGCTCACGCTGCTGCCCCTGCTGACCATGGCAAAACCGATGCGCATGCAGAGGCTGGCCATGATGCCAAAGCAACCGCTGGCCATGACACGCACGCCGCTGCTGGTCACGAGGCTGCTGCTGGACATGCAGACCACCACGGACCTACTTGGTTGACCCGTGTTTATGCCAACCTTTGGCTTAACTCTTTGTTCTTCTTTGGCATTGCCCTTTGTGGCGTGTTCTTCGTTGCTATTAACTATGCTGCCTGGGCTGGTTGGTCTGCTGGTTTCATCCGCATCCCGATGGCTTTTGGTAGCTACCTACCAGTTGGCGGTGCTTTTATCCTTGCAGTATTCTTGCTCGGCCATAGCGAGTTGTTCCACTGGACTGACGCTAGCCTTTATGACAAAGCAAGCCCTAATTTCGACCCAATCCTTGACGGTAAGAAGGCATTCTTGAACTTGCCATTCTACTTGTCCCGCATGGTGTTCTTCATTGGTGTATGGTTCTTGCTTTGGCGTATGATCCGTGCACTATCTATTAAAGAAGATGCAGAAGGTGGACCTAAAGTCACCAAGTTCTATGACAAGATCATCGTTTTGGCTGCGGTCTTCATCATTACCTTCGCCGTCGGCACTAGCATGATGGCTTGGGACTGGACCATGTCAATCGACTCTCACTGGTACAGCACCTTGTTCGGATGGTATCATTTTGCTTCGTGGTGGGTCTCTGCCCTTAGCACCATCGCCCTGACAGTGATCTACCTTAAGGAGAAAGGCCACTTGCAACACGTCAACGAGAACCACATCCATGACCTTGGCAAGTTTATGTTCGGTTTCTCTGTGTTCTGGACCTATCTCTGGTTCTCTCAGTTCATGTTGATTTATTATGCCAACATCCCTGAAGAGATTGCCTACTTCTACAACAGGATCGACGCTTGGGATCAACACTATCGTTTAGGCTTCTTCTTTATGCTGGTGCCAAACTTCTTGTTCCCGCTCTTGTTCCTGATGACCCGTGCTAGCAAGCGTAGCTTCCTGCTGATCAAAATTGCGGCTTTCGCCATCCTAGGTGGTCACTACCTCGATTTTTACAACATGATTATGCCTGGCACAGCCAAAGACCTTGGTGGTTTCGGCTTCACAGAGTTTGGTGCCTTGTTGTTCTTCGCTTGTTTGTTCATCTACGTCGTGAGCAAATCTGTGGCTAGCCTGCCCTTGGTTCCGAAAAATCACCCGATGTTGGAAGAAAGTATCCACCACGATATCTAGAAGCCAAACAATCCTTCTTCACACGGAGTCATATCCTTAACAATACAGTAGTTCACTGATCCCCCCTTTCAGATGACAACGATTCTCTTTATAGGTGCCATTCTTTTGCTCGTCATCTTCGGCATGTTGCTGAAGGTCCAGAGCATGGTCGATGTTGTTCGCGGCTCGTTCTCTAAGCGCGCTGGTTTCAGCAACCAAGTTAATGCCGTGTTGTTTCTGATCTTTTTGATCGTTGGTCTTGGCCTCTTTTACTGGATTACAGTTGACTCAAGGCAATACTACTTGCCTGAAGCTGCCTCTGAGCACGGTCCAAAAATTGACAATCAGTTCTGGACAACCATGATCATTATCACGATCGTGTTTGTTGGTACCCACTTGTTGCTATTTACATTTCCGTACCTCTATCAGTTTAAGGAAAGCCGTAAGGCTACCTTTTTCCCGGACAACCACAAGCTGGAGTTTGTCTGGACAATCATCCCGGCCATCGTGTTGACCATCTTGGTCCTAGGTGGTTTCAAAGTCTGGTCCGAGGTTACTTCGCCAGCACCTGCCAATCATATTTCTTTCGAGATCGTCGGCAAACAGTTTAACTGGATGTTGCGTTATCCTGGTAAGGATGGCATCCTTGGCAAGCATAATTTCCGGAAGATCGATGCAACTAATACCCTTGGCATCGATTTTACAGACAAAAATGCACTAGATGACTTTATGCCTGGCGAAATTCACATCCCGGTTGGCATCCCTGTCAAGTTCAACATCCGTTCGCGCGATGTATTGCACTCAGTGTTCGCCATCCACTTCCGTCAGAAGATGGATGCAGTACCCGGTATGCCAACCAGCTTCTGGTTTACGCCTACCAAAACCACTGCTGATATGCGTGCCGAGACGGGCAACCCGAACTTTACCTACGAAATCGCCTGTACCGAGGTATGTGGCGCCGGTCACTTTGGTATGAAGTCTAAGATTGTCGTTGACGAGCCCGAAGACTATGCCAAGTGGTTGGAGACCCAACAAAGTTTCCTAAGCCAGAATCCTGACTACATTAAGGACGTGCCGGAAAACCTCCGGAGCCTTGCCGAGCAACAACTACCTAAGCAAGCTGCAACTGACAGTGCCACTGTCGTTAAGGCCGCCGCTTCAATTCAATAATCTATTAGTCTAGCATAAATTCACCAACTACTATGGCAACGCAGGACGTACACGCCGCCACTCTTGACCACGCTCATGCAGCGGGCCACGGCCACGACCACCATGATGATCACGACGAGCACCATGAGCAGAGCTTTATTCGCAAATATGTCTTCAGCGAGGACCATAAGATCATTGCGAAGCAGTTTCTAATCACAGGCCTTTTGTGGGCGCTTTTGGGTGGTGCGCTTTCGATGCTCTTTAGGCTTCAGCTTGGTTTCCCGAACATGGACTGGACTTGGCTTAAGCCTGTCCTGGGTAACTGGATTGTTGACAATAAACTTGACCCTAACTTCTACCTAGCCATGGTCACGATGCACGGCACCATTATGGTGTTCTTCGTCTTGACGGCTGGCCTTAGTGGTACATTCTCGAACTTCCTGATCCCACTTCAGGTCGGAGCTCGCGACATGGCCTCAGGTTTCTTGAACATGTTATCATATTGGTTCTTCTTCATCAGCTCAACCCTGATGTTGATCAGCCTTTTCATTGAGACCGGCCCTGCATCTGGCGGCTGGGTTATCTACCCACCACTTAGTGCTTTGCCACAAGCGATGCCAGGATCTGGTATGGGTATGACCCTTTGGTTGACCTCTATGGCCATCTTTATTGCAAGCTCGTTGTTAGGTAGTATCAACTACATCAGTACGGTTATTAACCTCCGTACTCGCGGGATGACTTTTACCCGTATGCCATTGACCATCTGGGCATTTTTCCTGACTGCTGTCATCGGTATCCTGTCGTTCCCTGTTCTGTTCTCAGCTGCTCTGTTGTTGATCTTTGATCGCAGCTTCGGCACTAGCTTCTACCTAAGCGAGATCTACATCAATGGCCAGCCATTGGACAACATGGGTGGTTCGCCGATCCTGTTCCAGCACTTGTTCTGGTTCCTTGGTCACCCAGAAGTTTACATCGTATTGTTGCCAGCTTTGGGTATCACCTCCGAGGTTATCGCAACCATGTCACGCAAACCAATTTTCGGTTACCGTGCCATGATCGGCTCTATGATCGTGATCGCCTTCTTGTCGTTCATCGTTTGGGCTCACCACATGTTCGTCACTGGCATGAACCCGTTCTTGGGCACGATCTTCATGTTTCTGACCTTGATCATTGCCGTTCCATCAGCCGTTAAGGCCTTTAACTACATCACAACACTCTGGCGTGGTAACATCATCTTTACCCCAGCCATGTTGTTCTCTATCGGTCTGGTGTCCTTGTTCATCAGCGGTGGTCTTACAGGTATCGCTCTTGGTAATAGCGCCATCGATATCCAGCTGCACGATACATACTTCGTTGTTGCCCACTTCCACTTGGTAATGGGTTCTGCTTCATTCTTCGGTATGATGGCAGGTGTTTACCACTGGTTCCCTAAAATGTTTGGTCGGATGATGAACGAGAAACTCGGCTATATCCACTTCTGGATGACTTTTGCCGGTGTTTACTTGGTCTTCTTCCCGATGCACTACATTGGTATCTCTGGTTTCCCACGTCGCTATTACAGCTTCACGAGCTACGATACCTTCAATATGTATCAGGACCTGAACAGCTTCATTAGTGTTGCTGCTATCATCACCTTCGGTTCGCAGCTGATCTTTGGTTTTAACTTCTTCTACAGCATTTTCCGTGGACGTCGTGCAACCCAGAACCCTTGGTTGTCTAACTCACTCGAGTGGACTACTCCAATCAATCCAGGTCACGGCAACTGGGTGGGTGCCATCCCGAACGTATATCGCTGGCCTTATGACTACAGCAAACCTGGCCACGCACTGGACTATATTCCTCAGAACGTTCCACACTGGGAAACGCTTGAAAGTAACCTAGACCACGAAAACGACCTGATCGCTTTTGAGCGCGAGATGGAAGCCGAAGCATTGGCTGATCCGCAAAGTGCCCACTAGGCCTTTATCATTTTACAAGCAAGGGGAGGGTGGAAACCTTCCCCTTTTTGTTGACTCCTACTTCCTTCTTAGGTCAGATCTATGACAGAATTGCAGCGTTATCGTCGGTGGGCGCTCTGGACCATCTATGCCGTCTATTTTTTGATCCTTGTTGGTGGCATTGTACGTGCTACAGGTTCTGGGATGGGCTGTCCCGACTGGCCTAAGTGCTTTGGTCGTTGGATACCACCAACCAATATTGCTGAGTTGCCAGCGGACTACAAGGATGTCTATCGTGCCAAACGCATCCAGAAGAACGATCGTGTCGCCAAGATGCTGACCGCATTGGGTTTCGATGGTGCTGCCAAGCAGATCGTTTCTAATCCGTCTATCGGTATTGAGACTGATTTCAATCCGGTCAAGACCTGGATCGAGTACATCAATCGGCTGATTGGCGTCCTGATTGGGTTGCTAATTGTCGGGACAACTTGGTTTGGTTGGCGTGTTCGTCGTCATAGCCAGCCTGTGCTTTGGTTATCGGTACTAGGGTTAGTGTTGGTTCTCTTCCAGGCTTGGCTGGGATCTATCGTGGTGTCGGCCAATTTGTTGCCCTTTATCGTGACACTGCACATGTTGTTGGCCCTAGCCTTGGTTGGCGTACTAATCTATGCCATGGTGCTAGCGACAACCGATTATGTCGGCCTTGGCCTTGTACAGGCTACTGATAACACTGTTGGGCTTCGCCTCTTGACATGGGGGGTATTGGCGGTGTACATTGCACAAATGATGCTTGGCACACAAGTTCGCGAGCAGA
>CANHWS010000142.1 GCA_947464365.1 Cytophagaceae bacterium
ACTGGAGGCTAGGCTCCCAACCTAGCTCATGCATGATTTTGTTGGCATCGATCGCATAGCGCAAGTCATGCCCTGCACGATCTGTGACATAAGTGATTAGCTGTGCACTTTCGCCGGGTAGCCGCACCAATTTTTCGTCCATCACCTTGCATAGCAGGTGGACGATGTCGATGTTACGCCATTCGTTAAACCCACCAATGTTATAGGTGTCTCCATTTTGGCCTTTGTGATAGACTATGTCGATCGCCCGGGCATGATCAACAACATAAAGCCAATCACGGACGTTTTCGCCCTTGCCATAAACTGGCAGTGGCTTATTGTTGATGATGTTCCGGATCATGAGTGGCAGCAACTTCTCGGGGAATTGATTAGGTCCATAATTGTTGCTACAGTTGCTGATCACGATCGGCAATTTGTAAGTGTTATGGTAGGCCCGTACGAAGTGATCGCTACTGGCTTTACTAGCCGAATATGGGGATTGAGGGTCGTATGACGTGGTCTCTAGGAAAAAGTCTTCTGGATTATGCAGGCTGCCGTAAACCTCGTCGGTGCTTACGTGGTAGAAGCGTTTGCCATCCATTTGGCCTGCCCAAGCGGCTTTTGCAGCGTTTAGTAGGTTAACAGTGCCTACTACATTGGTCATCACAAATTCAAGTGGATGGGTGATGCTGCGGTCAACATGGCTTTCAGCAGCAAGGTGGATCACGCCTGTAAACTCGTACTGGCTGAATAGCGTTGTCAAGAACGCAGCATCGGTAATGTCGCCACGAACAAAGGTATAGTTCGGTGCATCCTCAATATCGGTGAGGTTCTCGAGGTTGCCCGCGTAGGTCAACTTGTCAAGGTTGACAATTTGGTAATCAGGATACTTGTTGACGAAAAGGCGAACAACGTGCGAACCGATGAAGCCGGCACCGCCAGTGATGAGCAGGGTTTGGGTAGCCATAGTGCCACAAAAATACAGAACAAGCCCCAACAAACCGTGAGCCAATCTCAAATGCAATCCTCGTTCGCAGATTCGTGGCCTTTACTTCTTAATCTCACTACATCCATCTAGCACATGTCATGGGTCTGCTTTCCGCAAGACGGAAGTAGTTTGCCTATGGCTTAAAATAATGACTAAGCCCAAAAGTCATCAACGCTTAAGTTACGGCCATGTTAAGTCCGTAATATTAGCTTGACAATCTCATAAACAAGGTTCTTGCTTAATCGAATGGCCCATATCTAGCCGATTTGACCACGGTATGGTCCGATTTACCTGCCTGATTTTACTTATTTGTTAAGGATTGAGCCTCTCTGTTAATAAACGAGGTGTTGGGCTTAACAGTGTTGGCAAATGCTTTAACAGAGCCTTAATTTTTTGGCCCAGTTGGATTAACACGATAGTTGGTGTTTTGCACCGTGAAAACGAAACGCGTATCCGGATTTATGATTGAACTGTTACGAAGGGTCTATTTGGTGCTGATTTTGACCTCAATTTCTAGCCTAGGATATGCCCAAACAGGCATCATTAGGGGGGTAATCAAGGACTTTGTTACCTATGAGCCAATCCCAGGGGTTAATGTCGTAATAGAAGGATCAACTATAGGGGCAGTAACCAACATCGAAGGGGAGTTTGCAATCACCAAAGCCCCAGCTGGTGTGCACACCGTTGTGATTAGTTACATCGGGTACGAGCCTGTCAAGATCGGTAACGTCCGTGTTGAGGCTGGCCGTGCAACAATCATTAGCACCACCATTAAGGAAAGCACTACCAATACGCAAGAGGTCGAGGTTGTCGCCCAAAAGCTAACCAATACCAATGTCAGCATCGTTACGGAGGTTCGGAAGGCCGAACAGGTTGCTGTGGGCGTGTCAGCCGAACAAATCAGCCAAACACAGGACCGTGATGTGGCGCAGGTCCTGAAGCGAGTACCAGGATTGGCTCTTGTTGATGATCGCTTTGCGATGATCCGCGGCCTGAGCGAACGCTATAACACAACCATGCTCAACGACGTAATTGCCCCGAGTATGGAGGTTGACTCGCGTGCCTTCAGCTTTGACCTATTGCCTAGTAGCATCATTGAGAGGGTCATGATCTACAAAACAGGTAGTGCCGACTTACCAGGCGAGTTTGCTGGTGGTGTGATCAAGATTTACACCAAGAATATACCTGACCGCAATCAGACAGAGTTTTCGTTTAGCTCAGGATACCGAGCTGGCACTACTTTTAGCAACTACCAGTCACAGCCCATAGGGCAAACAGATTGGCTTGGCTTTGACAACAGCCTAAGGCAGGTCCCGGACAATTTTCCTAGTACCCAGCGCCTCCAGTCTGACAACTTTGTCCCGACCGATGCTGAGATTAATGCCTATAAGGACTACCGCAACAACTGGGCATATACCTCGACTCCGGCTCAGCCAGACCTTAGGGCTAACTTGCTTATCGCACGCAAAATGGCAATTGCTGGTATCCAGATCGGCAACATTACTAACATCAGTTATAGCAATACCTACCAGTCTTACCAAAACGCATTCAACCGTTACGAGGCATATAACGCTGCCCTTGGCAAAAGTGACACCAACTTTAGCTATACCGATAAGGTATTTAGCAACAACGTTCGGCTTGGGGTTGTGCATAATTGGTCAGCCGTTTTCAGCCCAAAGCATAAGCTTGATTTCAAGAACTTCTTCACTCAGCTAGGCACCACCGAAAATACATTTCGTGACGGCAAAATCAAGGTTCAAGGCAGTGATATCCAAAGCTATGCATTTAGGTATGAGTCAAGGATGATTTACTCTGGCCAGCTGAGCGGTACACATGATTTCTCAGAGCGCCTGCAATTAAAGTGGACGACTGGTTTTGGATTCACGAACCGTCAAGAACCGGACTACCGTCGTGTGCGTTACACTCGCGAGTCCACTCCTGACCCAGATTTTGGTCTCCAACCATTCACCGCCATTTTTGGCCGTACGGTATCCTTGACTGATGCGGCCCGTTTCAGCTCTAAACTAAATGAGCGGATCTATACCCTTAATGTCGGCGTTACCTACAAACTCAATCCTGAAGAAGAAGACGAGGAAAAACAGATCAAGGTCCGTACTGGTGTGTTTGGAGAGTTTAAAAACCGTCAGTTCAACGCTCGCCTTTTGGGCTATACATCCTCCAACTTTAACCTTGGTACCAAACCAATCGATCAGATTTTTGCCGCCGATCAAATAGGGCTTAATGGATTCCTGTATGGTGACGGAACCAACCCCACAGATGCTTACCTCGCGAGCAACAACCTAATGGCAGGGTATGTCAATGTCTATTGGCCAATAACTAAACAGTTTAATGTTTCGGCTGGCATAAGGCTCGAGCACAATCATCAAAAGCTCAACAGCACAGGATATGGTGGTGCTAGCATCGAGTATAACAAACCAGTGCTTTCACCTTTGCCATCCCTGAACCTGACCTATAACATTAACGAAAAGCATCTTATCCGTACTGGCTATTTTATCTCCGTCAACAGGCCAGAGTTTCGCGAGGTGGCGCCCTTCAACTACTATGACTTTAGTTTTGAGCGTTCTATCCTTGGTAACGATTCACTGCAAGTCCCTACCATCCATAACCTAGATCTTCGCTGGGAATTCTATCCTAGCAAAGGAGAGGTTATTACGTTTGGTGGTTTCGTTAAACGGTTCAACAATCCTATTGAGGCCACTATCATCCCTGGCAGTAGCGAGCTTAATATGCGCCCTCGAAATGCCAATTATGCCACAAGCCTAGGCCTTGAGCTGGAGTTGCGCAAAAGCCTCAACTTCATTGGGCCACAAGCTATCTGGTCTGACTTGTCTGTGGTTTGTAACGCCACCGTTATTAATAACGTCATCAACCTTGGTGATAGGGGTGGGGTAGAGGCTTCTTCTCGCCCTATGTATGCCCAGAGTCCCTACCTGGTCAATGCAGGCCTGTATTACCAGTCTGACAAGTACGGCTTTCAGGCCAATGTACTCTATAATGTTGTTGGCCCCAGGATATGGGCAGTGGGTAACTTCCGTTTCCCGGCCGTGTATGAAATGCCCCGCAACGTCATCGATCTCAACTTTGCTAAGGAGATCGGTAAATACCTCGAGTTCAGGCTGAGTGTTAAAGACCTACTCAACCAACCAATGCGCTTGCTTCAGGACTCAAATGGCGATGGCAAACCAACCAATGCTGACGAGTCCATCATGAACTATAACACTGGTACCTACTCTACAGTCGGCATTACCGTCAAGCTCTAAAATTGGTTTGTTACTTCTACGATCCTAGGATCCTGATGCAGTAAGCCAGATTAGTCTTACCCATTTATTCGAAAACACCACCAATCTACAATCCACCCAGTTTCTATCGCTTATCCAACCTTTGCCAACAGTAATTATGAAAACGTTTTTACGCAGTCTCGTTATCGGATTGATGATCACGGTCAGTGCATTCATCAGTAATGCCCAACAAGTGGTGACACTTTCAGGCAGCATCACTGCCAATACCACGCTTGACAATACCAACATTTACTTGCTGCAAGGCTTTGTATATGTTCGGTCGGGTGCAACCCTCACCATCCCAGCTGGTACTCTCATCAAAGGTGACCGCACGAGTAAAGGCACTTTGATCATTGAGCGTGGTGCCAAGATCATGGCACAAGGTACAGCCGCCCTACCAATCGTCTTCACCAGTAACCAAGCACCTGGCCTCCGTAGCTATGGCGACTGGGGCGGTGTCGTTATCTGCGGTAACGCAACCCAGAATCAACCCGGCTCACCAATCATCGAAGGTGGTGTTGGCAGTGCCTTTGGCGGCACTGATGACACCGATAACTCTGGTGTCCTCAGCTATGTCCGGATTGAGTTTGCTGGCATTCCGCTTGTCCCAGGCAACGAGATTAATGGCCTCACGATGGGTGCTGTTGGCTCTGGCACCACAATCGATCACGTACAAGTATCTTACTGTGGTGATGACGCCTTTGAGTGGTTTGGTGGTACTGTTAATGCCAAACACCTGATTTCGTTCCGCACTTGGGATGATGACTTTGATACCGATTTTGGTTTCCGCGGTAATGTGCAGTTTGGCCTTGCCCTGCGCGACCCTAAAGTGGCTGACCAAAGCCGTAGCAACTTCTTCGAGGCTGACAACGATGCCACTGGGTCGGATAATACACCATTTTCGGCCTCTACCTTTAGCAATATTACGGCTGCTGTAATTCCTGGGCCGGACACACTTCATCGTCTCAATGGCCGTGATGCTCACCTTCGCCGCAACACTAGGTCTTCGATCTTCAACTCTGTTTTGGCTGGTATGAATACCGGTATTTTGCTAGATGGTGCTAAGTGCGAGGCCAATGCCAGTAGCAACGCACTCGAGCTTAATAATAACATCCTACATGCTCGTCGCAGCTCTAGCCTTTTCCAAGTTGCAACAGGAAGTACCTTTTTGTCAACACTTGCATCTTGGTTTACCACAGGCCGTGGTAACGATACGACTAGTGTTGCACCTGCAATAGCGTACCAAGCATTGGGTGTTAGTGCTAACTTCTTTAACCTCCAGAATCCAGATTTTAGCATTACTGCCCCATCACTCATGGCTACAGGAGCAGCTTTCACCTCTGGTCGTTTGGCTTCCAGCTTTTTTGATCGTGTTACCTATCGTGGTGCCATCAACCCTGCCAACCCTACCGATTGGATGGCTGGTTGGACCAATTTTGACCCGTTGAACACCAACTATTCTGCTCCATTAAGTCTTGCCAGCGGCATTACGACCAAGCCAATAGCTTTATTCCCGAACCCAACATCAGGCAATACCACCCTTGTCGCTGACGTAGCAACAGCAACTGAAGTTAACTTGATGATAACCGATCTCACAGGCCGCAAAGTAATGGGCACCACCCACGCACTTGAGGCTGGGTCTAACATGATCCCAGTCCAGACTACGGGTTTGCCGAACGGCATCTATAATGTCAGTATCAGCAACGGACGTGCTAGTAGCACCCAACGTTTGGTGATCAGCCAATAACCCAAAAGTGGACTGCATTTCTATTGTGGTCCTGACCTTACCCAATCTGCAAAACGCCTACCTAATATTAGGTGGGCGTTTTTGTGCTTTAAAGGAGTGGCTCCTGATAGTTTTGAAGCCATTAGCTTGGCTTGCCTTACCGAACAACTTAACTCATCTTGCCTTCTGGCAATGCTACCTAGGGAGGGTTACGTGGACTCTTTGGAGTTCATGCCCTTATAACAGCAAGCCGAGTAGTCAGCCTAAGGTGGGCTGGGCTACTTTTGCACCCTAGTTATAGGGCTGCGCTCAAGTGCCAGAGGTCGCCACTATAGGACTTGTCTCCAAAACAAAACCCCAGCTTGAATGCCAGGGTTTGTCATTGTCAGTAATGTTAGATGGATTTACTTTTTGCCACCAAACACCGAGAAGTGTACATAGCGTTTCGGGTTAGCCTTAAAGTCTTTCAGCAGTGCGTCAAGCGAGGCAGAGCTCGCGTTGAGGTTGCGGTATAGGCTGTCATTTTTGGCCAATTTGCCCATCGTGCCTTGGCCGTTATTGATACCGGTCAGAAGTTTGTTGAGGGTTGCGGTGGCATCAGCAGCACGGGTTAATGTCTGGCCGAGGTGGGCGTTGTTTAGCGTATCGCCTAGCCTGTTCATCTTCGACAAAAGCTCTCGCAATTCGCGTTCTGTCTGAGTAAAGTTTTTTGTCAAGACCACGATGTTGGCTGTCGTCAGCCGGAAGTTGTCCTTGTTATCGGTCATCAAGGCTGAGACACCATCA
This sequence comes from Cytophagaceae bacterium, assembly GCA_947464365.1. Lineage (GTDB taxonomy): Bacteria > Bacteroidota > Bacteroidia > Cytophagales > Flexibacteraceae > CANHWS01. The sequence continues at coordinate 6,779 of CANHWS010000142.1, forward strand.
CTTGTGGTCGCAAAACTTGCAAGGGCAACATCAGCCTTCTCAAGGGTCGTGTTAAGTCGTTGCAACGTTTCGGTGATCTGCTTGAGCGACTTTTCAGCTGTGGAAAGTAGTGGTTTGGTTTCCTTCTTGATCTGGTCAGCAATATCCTCGGCCACTGCCGCTTTAAGGGTGTCACCGTCTTTGAGCAATTGACGTGCATCGCCTAGTGTTAGCTCGATAACTTTGCCACCTAAGAGGCTAGAGCTCAGCATAGTTCCAACTGTTTTATTGTCAGCCTTCACTTCCTTCTGGATCTCGATCTTGACCAAGACCCTATTGTTGTTATCGAACATCAGCGATAGCTTCTTGACGATCCCGACTGGGGCGCCATTTAGCAAGACACTGTTACCTTCTTGCAGGCCATCGATCCGGTCATAGACCAAGTAGAAAACATTGGTGGTTCTAAAAAGCTCAGACCCTTTAAGGAAGGAGATACCCTTGTAGAGCACAACGGCGCAAAAAATGGCTAAGAGGCCAACACGAAGTTCTTTCGGGATTTTGTTCACAGGAGATGGTCAGTATGGCCAGTTAGGTCTCGGCAACCTGACAAAAGCGTGGCCGAGCTGGTTTTGGAATGTGGGGTCGTAGCTTGTTAGCTAAAAGAATGCCAAGGTCAGGCAATGACAATACAAATCTAGTATGGATCGGGCCAAAGTCGGCATTAGTGGACAACAATCAGCCTTAAAAGGGCTTTATTTGACCTTTCCGAGTGCTTCAACGTTCTTTTTGTAATCGCGCAAGGCTCGATAGATACTGCCAGCAATCTGGGCTTTGCCCTTAGCGCTGGACATATACTTTTCGTCCTTACGGTTGCTCAGGTAGCCGATTTCGCAAAGGACACTAGGCATGGCGGTTTTCCAGAGGACCAGAAAACCATCTTGTCGTACGCCCCGGCTTTTACGATTCGTACGGGATTTCATGTAACGTTCGATTTCAGTGGCTAGCTTGAGCGAGTTGGCCAAGTGGGCAGACTGGAAATTCGCAAATATGATGTGGGCCAGAGGTGATTTGGGATCAAAACCATCATACTTCTCGAGGTAATTCTCCTCCTTTAGCACTACATCGTTTTCCCGTTTGGCGACATCAAGGTTGCCTTGGCTCTTGTGGAGACCCATTACATAGGTCTCTGAGCCAATAGCCTTTGGGATGCCAGCGTTGCAATGCAAGGATATAAAGAGGTCTGCATGGTTTTTATTGGCCACGCCGCTTCGGTCATTGAGCTCGATGAAAACGTCCGTCCGACGGGTGTAGATAACTTTTACGTCTGGCAGATTCTCCTTGATCAGTTTGCCGAGCTCTAGTGCAACACCTAGGGCTATTTCTTTTTCGTAATGATCCTTACCCAAGCAGCCGGGATCTTTGCCACCATGCCCAGCGTCGATAACTACTGTTTTTAGTTTGTAGCTAGAGGATCTGTGAGGTCGGGCTGCGACCAAAGCCCAGAACAATAGCAGCGCCAATGGTACGACTAATACGTCAGTCCTGAATAAAAAACGGAGCACAAAATGATTGCGGCAGCCACTTGGGGCTGTGTGCAGGATGTCATGGCCCTTGCCTGATAATGCCTTGTGCTGGTCCATACGCTAAGCAAATATATAGGATAGGGCCTCTATAATTGTTAAGAACAATCCTGAAGCCTGATCTTTTTGCTTTTTTTCGATCTCTAGGCAACCTTCTGTATGCCTTATGCTGTCTATCTTGCAACAGGTGGATTAGCACTATGCAGTTCGCCTAATTACACAACCTTGCTGCATGGCATCTATATATATAAACGCTTTTGTTCTCAGGAGGCTACCAACATTGTTGGTGGCCTTGCTTTGGATTTTGGGGGGCTGCGATACGTTTAAGGAGGATATGAGGCCCACTGGTGCCAACAAAACCAC
>CANHWS010000143.1 GCA_947464365.1 Cytophagaceae bacterium
GAGCGACAAACACTGCCCTCTGAGCCACATCTCAGGGGGCATTTTTGTGGCTTAAGGTCCAGATCACGATTGTCCACAGGTCTTTAGGTGCCATTTTTTGTCCCATCGTACCTCAAATTACCCATCTTGTATTTATTTTGTCTAGCTCCGTATATGTGGCCAATTGTAGGTCTGCTTCTGGAGCTGAATAAACACTCCTATACCCCTTAGGCTAATGTCGCCAACTTTACTAATTCTTGCTGCCGGAATGAGCAGTCGCTATGGCCAGCTCAAACAACTTGAGCCGCTTGGCCCTCAAGGGCAGACCCTCATAGATTATGCCGTCCAGGATGCTATAAAGGCTGGCTTTGGTCAAGTTGTTTTTATCATACGGAAAGAAATAGAGGATCAGCTCAAGTCCTTTTATGCGAACCGCTATAAGGACCAGGTAACGGTTGATTTCGTGTACCAAGAGCTAGATAAATTGCCTGCTGGCTATACCGTTCCGGCTGAGCGCAAAAAGCCTTGGGGTACTGCACATGCAGTCCTGATGGCCGAGGGAGTAGTCAATACGCCATTTGTTGTCATTAACTGTGATGACTTTTATAGTGCGGCAAGCTACCAACTAGCTGCTGAGTTCTTTGCCCAGCATCAAGCCCCAGCTTGCGCTGTCATCGGCTACCAATTGGGGAAGACCTTGTCACCTAATGGGACAGTAGCCCGCGCCATCTGCCAAGTGGATGACCAAGATCAACTCGCAGACATCGTCGAATTTACGAAGATTGCTCGTATTGATGGGGTAGTTACAGCCACACTTGAGAACGGGACAGAACTACCACAAGATGCTGAGGCTGTCGTTAGCATGAATTTCTGGGCTTTGCAACCAGTGGTCTTCCCGATCTTCAGGGCAGCTTTTGCAGAATATCTTTCAACTGAGTTGGACAAACCTGCGGCAGAGTTTTTTATAGCCACCGCCATTAACCAAGCAGCCCAAAATGGCACATTGCCTGTGTCGGTCATAGCTTGTAAGGCTCCTTGGTTTGGTATCACCTACCCAGCAGACAAATCCATGGTGATGGCAGAGCTAGCCTCTTTACACCAAGCTGGTGTTTACGCTGAATTGGTTTAGGGGCATGGCAATAGTTAATAAACCAAGTACACAAGAGCATGAAGGTGGGAAGACCAAAACCCACCATGCTGACCAGCGACTAGCATTGGCAACGATGCTGAGCCTGTTTTTCTTGTTCGGTATGGTCACCGTCCTGAACGACATCCTGATTCCGCACCTCAAGGGTCTGTTTGACCTTAGCCAGTGGCAGGCCAGCCTAGTTCAGTTTTGTTTCTTTGGAGCCTATTTCGTAATGTCGGTCCCTGCCGGTATGTTACTGACAGCAGTGGGGTACAAGAGAGGGCTCTCGATAGCTCTTTGCATTGTTGCTGGAGGGCTTATGTTGTTTGTACCCGCAAGTATCATCGTTTCGTATCCCTTGTTTCTGACTGGCCTGTTTGTAGTTGGGGCTGGGTTCACAGTATTGCAAGTGGCAGCAAACCCCTATGTCAGCTCGTTAGGTCCACCTGAAACGGCAACCAAGCGGCTCAACATGGCAGGGTTCCTTAATTCTTCGGCTGCAACAATAGGACCTATCATTGGGGCAAAACTGATCCTGATCGACACTGCGTTGCCGATTGCAGAACGTGCCGCAGCTGTGCAATTGCCCTATTTTGCTCTGGCTTGCTTTGTTGTGATTTTAGCCCTTGTAATCAATGCGATCAAACTGCCAGACCTAAGCTCATTGTTGCAGCCTTCTGATGCAGGCCAATCATCAGACAACAGTACATCAAAGGCATCTGCTTGGGCCTACCCCCATTTGTTGACAGCAATGGGTGCCATTTTCGTTTATGTGGGTGTCGAAGTTGCCGTCGGTAGTATGCTAATAGGTTACATGAAACAGATCGTTGGGGTGCAAGAGGTTGATGCCGCTATCTATGTTTCCTATTATTGGGGCGGATTATTGGTTGGTAGGGCTATCGGAATCATTATCACCAACATGATGTCCAATAGTAGGATGCTTGTGCTGGTTTCTTGTTTGGGCCTTTTGTTATCCATGGCTGCTATCTTGACCCCTGGTATGATTGCAGTCTATGCCTTAGTAGGACTCGGCGTCTGCCATTCGGTTATGTGGCCTTGTATCTTCCCGATGGGAATCAAACATTTGGGCAAACATACCGCACAGGGTTCTGGTCTGCTGATAAGTATGATTGTTGGCGGCGCCATCTATCCTGTCCTGCAAGGTGGCCTGATCGATAGCCTTGGGTACACTGCCAGCATCTGGATCTTGATACTGGGATATGCCTACTTGTTATGGTATGCACTTGCTGGATATAGGCTAGGTTTGGCCAATAATGAGGCCCAATAACATTACTTAAAGACCAATTGCCGAATGTCAATCTTCGGCAATCATAAACTTAATACGGGATCTGGGAACTATTATCGAGCTTTGTGTTTGCAGTTCAGCGATTGTCTCCCCGCCATGTCCTGCTTCTCACGAAGTCATTTGCAACCCATAATATTCTGAAAAGAATGCTGTGAGGAGTGTTTAAGTTCCCACAAAAAGCCTAGGTCTGATGGTCTAGGCTTTTGTTTTAGGGGTGTAATGTACCCTTCGCCTGCCTTTAGAGAACCGTTTCCAATTGTTCAACGCTAGGCACTATTAAAGTAGTGAGTTCTGGATTTAGAGGGTCCTTACCTGTCTAAAAAACACCAACCAGTAACAGTATTACTACTTTTGCGTTTGAAAGTCAGATAAACATTGGTATAGGTGATGTTGCGTTGCAAGAAATTTGTGGCTTTGGTTTTGCTATTGACCTGTGGTGGTTGCTCCAAACCGTCTGACCCCGCGGCTAGCCCGGACCCATTACCAGACAAAAAGCCAATATTTGCAATACCGGCTGGTTTGCCACCAATTGACTACCCACTTGATAATCGGTATGACACCGCAAGGGTTGCCCTAGGTAGGGACTTGTTTTTTGATCCCGTCCTTTCACTTGACTCATCAGTATCATGTGGCTCCTGCCATTTGTTTGGCCAGGCCTTCACCAACCCTAATGCCGTTCCTTTGGGTTTTGCTGGCAGGCAAGGCAAACGCAATACACCGACCCTTACCAACGTGGCCTATAATTCATCCTTTTTTTGGGATGGAGGTGTGCCTAGCCTCGAGCAGCAAGTCATAGCCCCGATCGAAAGTGAAGTGGAGATGAACTTGCCAATCACTGAGGCCGTCAATCGACTCCAGACCTTTAAGGACTATAAGGCCCGATTTATTCGGGTATTTGGGCAAGCACCAGACCTATATGGCCTAAGTAGATCAATTGCTGCCTTTGAGCGCACATTGGTTAGTGGCAACTCGCCTTTTGATCAATATACCTATCAAGGGATTACCTCAGCACTTACACTAGATCAACTTGCAGGCAGGGATCTCTTTATGTCAGATAGCCTCAACTGCTCAGGTTGCCACTCGGGTTTCAACTTCACCAACCAAACCTTCCAGAACAATGGCCTTGCGCTAGTCTATCAAGACGAAGGCCGCCAAAGGGTAACCGTTCGGGTTCAAGATAATGCTAAATTCAAGGTCCCGACACTCCGCAATCTGATCTATAGTGCACCTTATATGCACAACGGCAGCATCACTACACTAGAGGCCGTAATTCGGCATTATGAGACTGGTGGACAGTCTCATCCCTCTCGCAGTCGACTACTTAAACCATTTCGTTTGAGTAATCAGCAAAGAAATCAGCTTGTCGCCTTTCTGGAGTCACTTTCGGATCCTACATTTGTAACTAATACCAGAGTGCGTCCTAGGTAATCTATTCCTAGTCCATGATGAATCTCAAAAGCTTAGGTGTTGGTTTATTACTGTTGCTGTTCTTGACGAACAGCTTCAGGACAGTCTATACCTATTTTAGATTCGTGGCCGCTAAGGCTGAGATCGTGAAAACGATGTGCGAAAAGCGCAACCTTACGCTCAATACTTGCCAAGGCCGTTGTTACCTCAAGAAACAGCTCAAAGCCCTTGAAGCTGAGGATAACGGACTTGCGAAGAATTGCAAACCAAACAAAAAGGCCAATGCTGAAGAAGATTCCATTTTTGTCTGCACTTCTTGCAGCGCAGACCTAATTGGCCAATACAGACAGTTAACAGGTCCAACAGGTTTTGTGGGTAGGCATTTTACTTTGCCCTCAGACCTATATGTTGACGTGATTGCACCCCCTCCCGAAAGTTAGTGGATTATTGAGGTGACCATCCTTATTGGCATCAATGTCCTGATGGTTACGAAGTTGCCTTCTGTTGAGCAGCAAGGTGCTAAAAAATCATGTGGTGATCTGGCTGCGTTCAGAACACTAACTACTACTAACTTTCAAACAATCGTGAAAAAAACACTCAACTCAATTTTGGGTTTTGGCCTTGCCATAGCCCTACTTTCTGGCTGTGCCAAAAAAGAGGAGGTCAAACCATCTGAAACCTCTAAAGCTGAAATTCCGACAGGCAATGTAGAGTTTGTCGTGACACCAACCATTGGTGGTGATCCACTTCGTGTTGGCTCGACCATTACGCTGCCATCAGGCGAAGCCCTGACAATCCGTGACTTTAAATTCTATTTGTCTGATATTGGCCTAGCAAAACCAAACTCACAAGAAGCTCCGGCGCGCCCTATAGTTGGCGATACCTGCCAAGCTGGCGTCTGGTTGCTGGACTTTGGCAAAGCAAATACTGAGGGTATTTTCTCTGGTGTCCGTAATGCCCTATCGATCACAACCAAAGTGGATACTGGTAGTTATGTTGATACCCGATTAGCCATTGCTGTGCCACGCACCTATAACTCAGCTGACATTGCGACCAATCCGATCCCGCTCAATGCACGCCAAGGCATGTACTGGACCTGGAACTCAGGCTTCAAATTCTTGGTCATCAATGGCACCAGCCCTGCCATTCCGCAAGGAGCTACTGTGCACCTCTCAATCGGACAAAACTCTCGCCGTATGGAGTTTAACTTCAAGGCTATGTTATTGGCTGCCAACCGTGAGAAGATCCGTGTCATCGCGGGCAAAACGACAAAGATTCATTTGACCTTCGAGCTCAATGCCCTCTTCACCAACACAGACGGCACTCCGTATCAGTTGGCACCAATCCCGGGCAAACCAAGCACCTTTCAGGTACATGGTGGCTATTGGTCAGATCAGCTGAAGGCCAATGCCGCCCAAGCGTTTGACATGGCTAGTTTTTCAACCATCAACAACTAGCCACAAATGATCCTAAAAAATGCAGTTTTGAAGCTGGGGGTCTTCGGACTCCTAGTAGGTAGCACTGTAGCTTATGCCTTCAGTAGTGCTGGTTTTGGCGACTCGACAGGAGGCCCAACTAAACAAGGTACCACAATCGCTTATAGTGTTTGTTCCAATGCTGGCTGCCATACTGGCAATGCGCTTAACAGCAGCAGGGGTACTTTATCTGTCACCAGCGATATTCCAGCCTCAGGCTGGGAGCCTGGACAGACATATAATGTTTCGATTTCGTTTGCTTTTGCAGCCCGTGATGTTTTCGGCTGGCAACTGATGGCATGGGGCAGTAAAGATTCTGCCAGCGTTGGTCGGTTCACCACGGTTGGTGGCATTGGTACCGTCTCCAATTCCGTACTCCGGAAAGGTGGCGTGGCATACGATACCAATCAGTATTTCACACATACTGCGGCAACTGTCGTTTCGCCGACATCCGGATCACGCACCATCACTGTTAAATGGACCGCACCTACGAATCCAGGCGAAAATAGCCAAGTAGTGTTCTATTGCGCCAGTGTGATGGCCAACGGAAATGGCACTGCGTTAGGGGACTTTGTTTTTAGGTCCAGCCATACAGTCAATCAGGCTGTACCAACAGGCCTTGCCAAGGATGCCTTTAGCAACCCAGTGAGCATCTATCCTGTCCCAGCCAAAGACTTTGTCAACATTGACCTAGGCAATGACCGTTCGTCAGCGCAGCTCATGATCTACTCCGTATCTGGTAAAGTGGTACGCAATGTTGTTGTCACGCCAGATGTTGATCAGCCAGCCATTGTTAGCCTCGATGGGGTGAATGCTGGCGGCTATCTTTACAAAATCATGGATCAAAAAGGTCAGCTACTCAAAAAAGGCGCCATCACGATCCAGTAATCAGTGTTTTTGTCTTTGACCTTCATATAACAGAAAAAAGCGCCTGCTTTGCGGGCGCTTTTTGCCATTATACGACAGCGTTGATCAGGCAATTAAGCCTAAACTAAGTTTTAAGCTTAGCCCTTAATCGTCTGCTCAAAGTCAGCCAAGACGTTCATGTAGTTGATATAGGCATCAAATGGCGATTTGTAAGGGCTGAAGACTTCCCGTACCCCATCACCCCAGTACTTGGTACTCATGTAGTAGAAGTGATCGCTGGTCTGGAGTTTGCCCCATTGGTGGATTAGAGCCTCGCTGCCTTTGGCCATAACAGCCTCTTCAAGCGTATATACCCGTTTAAGTGCGTCTTTTTGGGTATGGCTCAGCACCCATCCACTAATGTCACGGTTGTCATCTGCCCATGAGGTTGGTTTGGGCACGTCATAGACTTTCTTAGGTTTAGCTGTAGCCAACACCTCGGATGGGGTCGCAAACTGCATATCAGGGTAGGCCGCAACTGCTTTCGGCAAAAAGTACAGAAAGTCCAGTATGCCTGAGCTTAAGGGGCGGTGCTCACCGAAGGTCTCATAATCCATAAAGAGGTTAATCGACTCGGCCCTTTGCTCAATGGCCAAGGCTCGTAGCCAAGAGGCATACTTGTCCGCATCAAGCGGGTATCCGGGCCAACTGGGCTCCGTGAAACGGAAGGAGATGTCATCACTCAAACGGTATTGACGCAGCAATAATTTAGGGGCGTTGGTCCCTGGTGCCTTGAAGATATGGCTCGCAGCAGCAGTTGGGCTTAAAGCATCAAGGTAACTATCCACGCCCTCTGCGACGATTTGTTTGAAGCCTAGTTTACTGATCTGGACTGCAATCGCATTGTCGTAAATCAGCTCAGTGTTCCGGAATGTGGTTGCCTCATACCCGAATAAGGACTTGAGCTTGGCCTTGTATTTAGTTACCTGTCTCACAAACTCAATAGGACTGTATAGCGCAGCCAACGAGTGGAAATAGGTCTCAGCTAAAAGCTCAACCTGACCAGTGTCTAATAGGCGCCGAAAGGAGTCCAGCACGTCAGGCCGGTACATTTCAAACTGCTCAAGCGCGGTACCAGAGATCGAAAAGGCTACTTTGAAATCAGGGCCATAGTCCTTGATCATCTTGAGAAGCATCTCATTGGCAGGCAAGTAGCACCTGTCCGAGATGCGATTAAGAAGCTCGAAGTTCAGGTTGGCTGCCTCATAAATGTGACTTTGGCCAATATTGAAAAAGCTATAATGCCTAAGCCTAAAAGGCTGGTGCACTTGGAAGTAGAATACGATGTTTGTCATGGAGCATAGTGGGTTTATGTTACTCCTGTCCGGACTTTGCACTACCATTGGTATAGTTGTGCATGGGTAAAAAGCCAGTGGTGTTTTTTGATAGCTACCCTCATGATCATGTTTTCTGGCATAACGGATGGCAAATAAAGTTGCTAAAAATACGGCAATGCCAGATATGGGCTATGCCACCAAGGATAATTGTCGTCTTAAAAGTATGAGCCTCTGCATCACAGGCCTAATCATCCTTGTGTTAAGGCCTCATGATAAACTGAGAGGACATCTCGGGCACTTCGATCCCAGCTCATTTCTTCCAAGTTTTCGGTGGTATGCTCTATTAGCTCCTGCCTGATGCCCTCGTAGTTGAGCAAAGCATAGATATAGTTCGCAAAGCGGTCTGTATCCCAATAGTCCGCCTTAAGGGCAAAGTCCATCACCTCTGATACCCCAGCCTGTGTGCTCAGTACGCATGGGATCTGGAACTGGGCAGCCTCTAGGGCCGATAGACCAAAGGGCTCTGATACCGATGGCATGAAATAGACATCAGCTTGCGCCAACACCTGTTTCACCTGGGCCTTCTTCAAGAAACCACCAAACACAAACTTGTCACGAATGCCAAGTTGCTCAACACGGTGCTTTAGCTGATCAAGCTGATCGCCTATACCAGCCACGAAGAACACCACTTTGGGATACCGTTGAAGGACCTTATAGGCTGTTTCGGCCATGTATTCAGGCCCTTTCTGGAACGTGATGCGACCCAGAAACAAAACAATTTTATCTCCCTCTGCACGATCTATCCTGTATGTAGGCTCAGGATCGATGGCGTTATAAACAGGGCGGCATTTATCCGGATTGATACCGTAATGGTCGGCAGCGCATTGTTTAGTAAAGTGGCTGACAGGGATACATAGGTTTGCTTCTGTCATGCCATGCCGCTCGATATCATAGACGGCATTAGCCTGCATGTACTTAGCTTGGGTGCCGATCCGGTCAGTTTCGAGCGAGTGGACATGCACCACCAGCGGTTTGCCTGTTAGCTCCTTGATCCGCACGCCAGCAGTGTAGGTCACCCAGTCATGCGCATGGATGATGTCAAAGTCCTTTGTGAGCGCTAATTTGCTAACCACTTCGGCATAGACTGCCACCTTAAGCA
>CANHWS010000144.1 GCA_947464365.1 Cytophagaceae bacterium
CTTGTCCAATGCGCGGAGGTGATCAAACCAGGGGGCAAACTGGTAGTAATGAGCTACCATTCGCTAGAAGATCGGTTGGTGAAAAACATCATCAACAAAGGCAACCTCGAAGGGACGGATGTCAAAGATGTGTTTGGCAACCCACAATTATTGTTCAAGGCCCAGAACCGCAAACCCATTGAGGCAGACGATCAAGAGTTGCTTGACAATCCACGTAGTCGCAGTGCTAAGCTCAGGATCGCAACCAAGCTATAAATGACAAACTAGGCCCCTTAGAGGCCTATGGCCCCACCATCCAGACTTTACAATGCCATAACACGCAAAATGTGTACCTTCGTGGCCACGTTGTGATAGGCAACAAAAGCACCAAATTCGAGATCGAAAATACCCTAAATACCGCTTGGGACCTTAGGGTTTTGATACGCTAGAATTTACTGAGTCGATATATTTAACCAATCCCCCCTACGAGACCATGAGTCTAATAGAAAGTGTAGTGGCCCGCCAGATCCTGGATAGCCGCGGCAACCCGACCATTGAAGTTGATGTTTATACCACCAATGGTTTTGGCCGCGCTGCCGTCCCTAGTGGTGCCAGTACAGGTACACACGAAGCCGTCGAGCTCCGTGACAATGACAAGTCCAAATACATGGGCAAAGGTGTCCTCAAGGCTGTTGATAACGTCAACGATATTTTGGCTGGTGAGCTAGAAGGCCTAGATGTCACAGACCAGAACTACATCGATCAACTGATGATCGAAATTGATGGTACCCCAAACAAGTCAAAACTTGGAGCTAATGCCATCCTTGGTGTTAGCCTTGCTGTTGCCAAAGCCGCAGCTGAAGAAGCTGGTTTACCACTATATCGCTACGTCGGTGGTGTGAGTGCCAACACCTTGCCAGTTCCGATGATGAACATCCTGAACGGTGGTGAGCATGCTGACAACGGCATCGACTTCCAAGAGTACATGATCATGCCAGTTGGTGCGCCAACTTTTTCTGAAGCTTTGCGTTGGGGTACGGAGATTTTCCACCACCTCAAAGCAGTATTGAAGAAAAAAGGCCTTAGCACCAACGTTGGTGACGAAGGTGGCTTTGCGCCAAACTTGGCCAACAACGTTGATGCCATCGAAGTGGTCCTCCAAGCCATCGAGGCAGCTGGCTACAAAGCTGGTGTTGATGTCATGATCGCGATTGATGCCGCTGCTAGCGAATTCTACAACGCTGAGACTGGTCTTTATACTTTCAAAAAATCTACTGGTGATGTCCTGACTTCAGACCAAATGGCTGAGTACTGGGCTGACTGGAGCCGCAAATACCCGATCATCAGCATCGAGGACGGTATGGCCGAAGACGACTGGAAAGGCTGGAAAAAAGTGACTGACCTTATTGGCAGCACAACCCAACTCGTTGGTGATGATTTGTTCGTGACTAACACCACCCGTCTGCAACAAGGTATCGACCAAGGTATCGCTAACGCCCTATTGGTGAAGGTGAACCAAATCGGTAGCCTGAGCGAAACAATCGCAGCTGTCTCAATGGCTCAACGTGCCAAGTTCAAAACTGTCATGTCGCACCGCAGTGGTGAGACCGAGGACACCACCATCGCTGATCTTGCGGTTGCGCTCAACTGTGGTCAGATCAAAACTGGTTCTGCTTCTCGTTCTGACAGGATCGCAAAATATAACCAATTGCTCCGCATCGAGGAAGAACTAGGTGATATGGCCTACTTCCCAGGTCGCAAAATGTAGTCTTAGGCAACAATCCAGATATATAGACAATCAGCCCGATCGCTCACAAGAGTTGGTCGGGCTTTTTGTTTTTTCCGAAACTTATTGACTGAGGTGGTGGTTCTTCCGATAGGGCTAAGTCATTAGGATTAGGTGCCAATTTGGTCCTAACTTTATTGATAAGAACTTGTTCTAAAACTCAGAGGATTCTATTGATCCTTTAGAATAATAACCACCATGAGATCAACACCAAACCTAACCCTATTGAACAAATGGCTGCTTGGGCTCAGCCTAGCCTTGGCTCCATTGATCCTTCTCAGTTGGACCTCTGCTTCAGTTGATAAGATACCAAACGGCAAACGGACAAAGTCCACAATTGGTAATGATAAACCTATCAGCAACCCAACCAGTCTAGCCACTTGGAAACCCATTGCGAAGGATATTGTAGCCCCTATTGGCATTGCGACCACCCCTGTATATTCTGGCCAGCTATTTGTCTTGAGCCAACCAGGTCAGATTTATGCCATTTCGGCCACAGGCAAGGAAGACCAAAAGCCCCGTTTAGTGGCCGACCTAGCAGACAAAATCAAAAGCCCCAATGCTGGTTATGACGAGTGTGGGCTATTAGGGATGGCCTTCCACCCAAGGTTCAAGACCAATGGCAAGGTATATCTGCACTATAGCCGTCCAGGCAAAGCAGCTGGACGTAACCATATCTCGGCCATCGTGATGCACCAAATGTCTGCGGATGGGACTCTATCAACTACAGGCACTGATATTTTGACCGTTGATCAGCCAGAAGGTAACCACAATGGTGGCGCACTCGAGTTCGGGCCAGATGGCTATCTCTACATCGGCCTTGGTGATGGGGGAGGGCAAGGTGACAAACACGGTACTATTGGCAACTCGCAGGATTTAGGGGTATTGCTTGGCAAAGTCCTCAGGATCAATATCGACAAAAAGGGTGACGGAACGGAATACAGCATCCCATCGGATAATCCGTTTGTGACTGATGCTGCGGCTCGTCCCGAAATTTGGGCCTATGGTTTCCGTAACCCATGGCGGTTTAGTTTCGACAAGAAAACTGGTGACTTGTTTGTTGGTGATGTAGGCCAAAATGAGTTTGAAGAGGTTAGCATAGTCACTAAAGGTGGCAACTATGGCTGGCGGATTATGGAAGGCAACCATTGCTACAACCCCAAAACTGATTGTCAGACCATGGCTACCAACTTACAGCCCCCAATTGACGAATATCCTCACACCACGGGTGTTAGTGTCACCGGTGGATATGTCTATCGTGGCAAGGCGATACCAGCCCTGACTGGCCATTACATTTATGGTGACTGGATTGGTAAATTGTTCGACCTAGCCCCGAATCCAGACGGAAAACATTGGACGCATTCGGCCTTTTCGCCATCGGCCATGCCTCCGCTTGAAGAACTACGTGTAAATGCTTTTGGCCAAGATGTGGCAGGTGAGCTTTACCTTTGTGCCCAGAACCAAACAGGTCCACAGCGCCAGTCTGGTGTCATTTACAAACTAGTTTCTGCCAAATAGAGGCACTCAATATCCTCTAATTTGACTACCAACATATTATGCTCAGCCGCCCCAGACGTAACCGCAAATCTGCCGCCATCCGTGGTTTGGTAGCCGAAACTTCGCTCCGAACATCCCAGTTGATCTACCCGATGTTTCTGGCCGAAGGCAAAGCCCAACGCATCGAGATCAAGTCTATGCCGGGGCAATACAGGCTCTCAGCTGACGAATTGTTACGTGAGATTGAGTCGTGTGTGGAGCTTGGAGTTATGAGCTATTGTTTGTTCCCAGTAGTTTCAGAGGTACATAAGGACAAATATGCCACCTCCAGCAAAGACCCAAACGGGCTCTATCCTACCACAATCCGGACCATCAAGGAGGCTTTCCCTGATGTCTGCATCATGACGGACGTGGCAATGGATCCCTATAGCACCGATGGGCATGATGGGCTTGTAGAGGGTGGTAAAATCCTGAATGACGAAACACTGCCCATCTTGGCTGCCATGGCTGTGGCACAAGCTCAGGCAGGTGCGGATATTATTGGCCCGTCAGACATGATGGATGGACGTGTCTGGCACATCCGTGAAGAGCTAGACAAGGCAGGATATGCTGATGTTAGCATCATGAGCTATACTGCCAAATATGCGAGTGCTTTCTATGGTCCGTTTCGGGAGGCGCTAGACAGTGCCCCTAAGTTTGGCGACAAAAAGACCTATCAGATGAACCCCGCCAACATCCAGGAGGCACTGCGTGAGGCAGACCTTGATGCCCGGGAGGGTGCAGACATCCTGATGGTCAAACCGGCCTTGGCTTACCTAGATGTAATCAAAGCGTTATCCGACACCCAGACCTTGCCTATCAGTTGCTACAACGTCAGCGGTGAGTATGCGATGATCAAGGCCGCTGCTGCTCAAGGCTGGATAGATGGCCCACGCACAATGGCAGAGACCCTATTGGCCATGCGGCGGGCAGGTGCAAGCACTATTTTGACGTACTTTGCAAAAGAGTTTGCGCAGCAATTCCCATCTGGCATCTAGCCTGTGGTTGTTGTCGATTGACATCTCTGTTAATTTTTCTTTCCCAAACTATTTTGCCTACCACAGCCCTACATACAGATAGCCCTACTATTACATCTGGCACATTGTCACCGTTTGACCAGTCGGTGGTGAGTCGCCATGCATTAGCATCAGAAAGGTTACTAAAGGCTGCTCAATTACGGAACACGGATCAGCGGCTGATGGTCATGGCTGTATTCTTAGAGTCAGGATCGGCTTTGGCACATGGCGAGCTAGAGCGACTCATAGGCCACCATCTGGACCGTGTGACCTTGTATCGCACACTGAAGACATTTGTTGACAAAGGTTTGCTACACAGCATCCCTGATAAAAAGGAAGGCTCCAAATATGCCCTCTGTAAAGACGAATGTCATGGTCATTCGCCAGGTGAGGAGCATAACCACCAGCATAACCACCTACACTTTACATGCCGAAGTTGTAATGGTACCTACTGCCTAGAGAACATCACAATACCGACCTTCAACCTGCCAAGTGGATACAGGCTCGAAGAAGCAAGCTTGGTAGCCCAAGGTCTGTGTGATCGTTGTGCTTAAGCCTATTTCCTGATTTTCTGGACCTATATCTACTCATTAGCCTTATTTCAGATCGGTATCGCCGGTCTCGCCTACGATGCTGATAAAGATGTCCTTGATAGAAGGTACCACTTCTTCAAAATGCTGGATTTCGAACGTTGGTAACAGCTGCATGATCAAGTGGTTGGTGTTGGCATGAGGGGCGATTGTCACTACTAGCTCCTGAAGCCCGTCCCTGTTCTGTTTGTTTTCTTTGACCGTGAACTCTGCCCCAAGTTGCGGGATAGACCCAGTGCCAGATACCCGATAGGTATGGGTGCGATATTGACTACGCAAATTTTTGGTTGAGCCATCAAGCACCTTTCTGGATTTATTGATCAAGGCCAGGTGGTCACAAAGCTCCTCGACTGACTCCATGCGGTGGGTGCTAAAGATGATGGTACTGCCTTGCTCTTTCAGCCGCAGGATCTCGTCTTTGACCAAGTTTTCGTTGATCGGGTCAAAACCAGTAAAGGGTTCGTCCAAGATCAGCAGTTTAGGCTCATGGACCACGGTGGCGATAAACTGCACCTTCTGGGCCATGCCTTTGCTGAGATCCTCTACTTTTTTGTTCCACCAGTCCTGGATACCGAACCGCACAAACCAATCTGTGAGTTTGATTTTGGCCTCTTTTTCGGTCAGACCTTTAAGTTGGGATAGGTACAGCAACTGATCGCCGACCTTCATCTTTTTGTATAGGCCACGCTCCTCGGGCAGGTAGCCAATCTGGTTGATGTCATTACTGGTCATCTCTCGGCCAGCAATAAATATTTTGCCTTTGTCAGGTGCTGTTATCCGGGTGATGATCCTGATCAGGGAAGTTTTGCCAGCACCATTTGGACCCAATAGGCCAAAAATAGTACCTTCAGGGATACTGATGCTGACGTCCTCGAGGGCACAGTAGTTTTGATAATACTTATAGAGGCCAGTGGTTTCGAGTAATGGGGTCATGCTTGAGGAAGGCAAAGTTTTTGAGCAGGCTTTGGGGCGATCTCTGAAAGTAGGGTAGTATGGGGTAAGGTGACTCTAACCCAATTGGGTCAAATACCTGAATCTGAAAACAAGGTAGGGCAAAGCAGGTTATCGGCCCAGCAAAATTGCACATCGGCCTTAAAATTGGGACCAATGGTCAAAAAGCTGGACTGTGAGCCAGGCAAAACTAAAGGGTATTGATCTCGGCTAGTTCTTGGCCAAAGCCAGAGCTCAGGATCGGGAATCGGTACCAACTCCTAGGATCAATATTGAAGTCATCAAGGTGGAAACTTGGGGCAAGCCTTTCGCGCTTCCATTGGTTGCGGGTCCAAAGTCGGTAGAATCGCAAGACGGAAGTTTTGATGACCTCGGGTGTATAATCTGCACGGCTCAAAAGTGTCTCATACACCAAATTAGGTGATTTTCGCTCCTTGATGGCAAGCCGTTCGATGGCCGCTAGCAGAGGATAGGGCATCAGGTCTTTTTCGTCCGTTTGGGCATTTTCGGCTGGGCGGAGCTCGGCGGTAGGTTCCAAACCATTGACGAATCTTAGCCCGTGATAGCCTAGGTGGCGCTCTGCCCAGCGCAGCCAATGCCTGATAAAATCCTTGTCGATTCCAGCAATTGGTGCTAGGCTTCCACTTGTGTCACCATCCATCGTCGCATAGCCAACATCACCTTCTGATCGGTTACTGGTTGTCAACAAGAGGCCACCAGATAAGTTGGTCAGCATCCAGATATAAGGTGAGCGAGCACGGGCCTGCACATTCTGGAGGGCAATATCGTCTTGTTCCCAAGTCAAGGGCCGGCCCATTGTTTTGGCCATGGTTTCGCTGATTCTGACTACCGTGTCATCCACCGCCCAGTGATGAAACTGCGCTTCCAAACTATGGGCTAGTTGTTCGGCTGCCTCTAGCGTGGCAGGCCCACTATTGCGTGTTGACTGATAGGCCGTTATCAGCAACTGATTCACTATCTGTTGAATGGGGGTATCTGCTTCGAGTGAAAGTTGCAAATTTCGACCAAATTTTACGGCCCCCAGCTCCTGCACACCACGCTTGATGAACTCAGCTACCAAGACCGCACAGGTGCTGCTATCAGCCCCTCCACTAAGGGAAAGAACATAGTTCCTAGCTCGGCTTTTGCGCAGATAGTCATAAAGCCCTAGGCAAGCCGCCGCGGTGAACTCCTCTTCTTTTGTAGTATTAGCATTGAGTACTGTTGGGTGCGACACCTGACCAATCGAGGTCTGGTCAATGACGTCCGCCCAAGCAAGGCTTACCAAATGATAGCCTAGTCGAGGACCACTACAGACCACATGTCCACGGAATCCGATAATAACATCGCCATCATAAATGATCCGGCCCGCCTCGTTCCCTAACTGGTTAACATAGATATAGAGTCCGTCAACAAGTCGGCTACCTTCGGCCACTAGGTCAAAACGCTCTTGTTGTTTGCCAAAGCTAAAATGGCTGGCACTTGGGTTTGCCACCAGTTTGATGCCATCCTGACCTAATTGGATGGCAGGTCGTCGATCGTCTTGCCAAGCATCCTCGCAGATCTCAAAACCAAGTTGGTATGTTTGCTCATTAATTGTAAACGACGGCACCACATCTCCAACCTCGAAGCTTTGGCCGGCTCTTGTAACTTGGTCGATCTGACCTGCAGGCCAAGGCTCAAACCACCTTGGTTCATAATGAACCCCATCTTTAGGCAAAAACATCTTGAGCCTGATGGACACGATAGCACCATTACTTAAAAGTGCAGCACCATTGTATTTTGCCCCGTGGTGCAAAATTGGCAGGCCCACAATTACCGCAATATTCTCGGTGTAGGGTAGGAGCTTGACCAATTCGGCAAAGGCTTGGTCATAAACCCAATCTGACAGAAAAAGATCTTCGCAACCATAGCCCGTGATCGTTAGCTCAGGCAGGCACAATAGCCTAACGCCAACCTCTTTTGCTTGCCTAATGGCCTCCAAGATATTGGTTGTATTATGGCCCCAATCTAGCGGGGTTTGATTTAAGGCTGCCCCGCCAACACGTAATACGTCTGGAGTACGAGGAACCGATGTGATGAAGTCGATATTGGTGCTGAGTTCCATAAACTTTGTGTGCGATTGCCCTGATGATTTGACCCATATTGGTCTGTCAACTTAAGGTCAAAACGGACCTGATACGCGTAAAGATGCCACAATAGAAGGAATCGACCCCGCAAAAAAAAGCCCAAAAACAGACTTTATGGCCTTTTAGGGTGGTAAGGCCGCAAATCTGGGTGTTAACTTTGCGCCTGCTATGCTGATCGAAACCCACGCCCATCTATACGACAAAAGCTTTAAGGTGGATATGTCCGAGCTAATGGCTCGTGGCCATGAGGCAGGTTTGTCCGAGATCATGATGCCGAACATTGACCACACTAGTATCGATGCCATGCTCGAGCTCGAGCTGGCTTGGGCTAACCCTGCAAACGGACCAGTGGCAAAGTCCATGATGGGACTACATCCTTGTTACGTCAAGAAGGGCTTCGAACAAGAACTCTATTTGATCGAATCTTGGGTGCAAAAACGCACGTGGCTAGCAATCGGAGAGATTGGCACAGACCTATTTTGGGACAAATCCACATGGGATATCCAGGTAGAAGCCTTTAATATCCAGTGCCAATGGGCCCTTGACCTAGGTCGCCCAGTCGTGATCCATTGCCGTGAATCCGTTCGCCAAACCATTGAGCTAGTTAGGCC
>CANHWS010000145.1 GCA_947464365.1 Cytophagaceae bacterium
CTGACCAAACACAACCTAAGCGGCAAACCCCTTCCAGCCCAAGCTCCTGTCCTGCCCTATACGGCTTTTCTGTACCCCTATACATCCAAATTACTCCCTCCTGATGCACTGCCAGAGGGGCACTATGTGAGCCTCACACCCCAGCAGGCCGTGGCGGCTACCATTCGGCTGCGCAAAGCCGACCGTTTGGTGCTGACCCAACCCATCACCCTAGGGGCGCCTGCTGACTTTTTGCTGCACTGTTACTTGGTCGCAATTGGGCGCAACATCTTACTCACCCAGCTCCAGAAGGATTGGGTCTGCTCCCGCACAGCACATTGGCTCGCCCCAGGGCAGGAGGCCAGCCTCAGGCAACAATTTCCCGAGCTCTGCCGCCAGACGGACCAACTTGCGGCTATCTGCGACTTCACGTTCGACTTTGGCCAGCGGCTGAACAAAAAGGTTTTTGGGGCCTCGCCCGCTGCTGATCGACTTCAGCTGACAGCATTGACCCGGGCAGGTATGTTAGAGCGTTATGGCCCCAAACATGCGGAGGCTGCTACCCGTGTCGAGCGTGAGCTTAAGGTCATCTTCGACCTAGGTTTCACGGCCTATTACCTCATCACCTGGGATCTGATTTCGTACTCGATGCGCAAAGGCTACTATCACGTCGGGCGGGGTTCTGGTGCCAACAGCATTGTCGCCTTTTGTCTCCGGATAACGGATGTGGACCCGATCGAGCTCGATCTGTACTTTGAGCGATTCCTGAACCCCAAGCGCAGCTCGCCCCCAGACTTTGACATCGACTATAGCTGGACCGATCGGGAAGATGTGCAGCGATACCTGCTTTCGCGCTATGAGGATGGCCATGCTGCACTTCTAGGAGCGACCATCACCCTGCAAGGCCGTAGCATCATCCGCGAGCTGGGCAAAGTCCGGGGCCTGCCCAAGGCCGAGATTGACCGTATCATTCGTGAGCCATCAAGTCCTTATGTCAAAGGTAGCCAGACCTTCGCCAAGATGGTTAGGGTAGGGTACCAGATGGAGAGTTTCCCAGCTGCACACTCAATCCATGCTGGTGGGGTCATCATTGCTGACAAACCACTGAGTTGGTATACGGCCCTCATCATGCCGCCCAAAGGCTTACCTACTGCCGAGCTCGATATGTACGAAGCCGAACGTATCGGTCTTGACAAGTTTGATATCCTGAGTCAGCGGGGCATTGGCCACATCAACGAGGCCGTCAGCCTTGTCCAACAGCACCATGGCATTGCGGTGGACATCCATAACATCCCCGCCCTCAAGGCCGATCCCCAGATTGCGGACAAACTTTATCAGGGTGACACCATCGGCTGCTTTTATGTCGAGTCGCCCGCCATGCGCCAGCTCCTGCTCAAGCTCCGCTGCCGTGAGTACATCACCTTGGTGGCAGCCAGCTCCATCATCCGCCCGGGTGTGGCCTCGTCTGGTATGATGAATGCCTACATCCAGCGCTATAATGACCCCGCCTCGGTGGAATACCTCCACCCGGTGATGGAAGAGCACCTGGGCGAAACCTATGGTGTGATGGTCTATCAGGAAGATGTACTAAAGGTCTGCCATCATTATGCTGGCATGGATCTCAGCGATGCGGACATCTTGCGCCGTGCCATGAGTGGCAAAAACCGGGGTACCAATGCCTTTGAGCGTATTCGGCAGCAGTTTTTTGACGGTGCTACCGCCCTTGGCAGGCCACCTGAGACGACCCAAGAAATCTGGCGTCAGGTTTCGTCTTTCGGGGGCTATTCGTTCTGCAAGGCCCACTCAGCCTCCTACGCCGTCGAGAGCTATCAGAGTATGCACCTCAAGACCTACTATCCATTGCCGTTTTATGTGGCGGTGATCAATAACTTTGGCGGGTTTTATAGCACTTGGGTCTATGTCCACGAAGCGCAGAAGGCAGGTGGGCGCCTGCATACTCCTTGTGTCAACCACAGCCAGCTCACGACTGCCATTGTTGACCTTGAGGGGGATGCCGCCGACGTGTTTGTGGGGCTGGTCCACATCCAGGGGCTGGAGAAAAAATGGATGGAGGCCATTATCTCTGATCGGGTCAGCTTTGGCCCTTATCTCGGCATCGAGGACTTAGCCATTCGCCTACCGATGCCGTTTGATCAGCTGCGCCTCTTGGTCAAGACGGGTGCATTGGACTTCACGGGCCAGTCGCGCAAACTGTTGCTGATGAAGGCCCACCTGCTAGCAGGCCAACCCGTCAAGACTTCATTGGGGTTGCCAGCCCTCAATCCGCCTTTGCGCATTCCTCCGTTGCAGGAGCCACCCGACCAAGCCCTTGACAACGCCCTTGATGAAGTTGAGCTGCTAGGTTTCCCTGTCTCATTGGGCTGGTTTGATCTTGTCGGTACCAGTTGGCGGCCTAGCGTCACCAAGCGCAGCTTGCCGAGCTATCTGGGGCAATACGTCAAGGTGATGGGCAAACTAGTCGACACCAAACCCGTCACGACCAAACATGGCGAGCGTATGCTATTTGGTACCTTTCTGGACCATGAAGGCGAGTACATCGACACCGTCCACTTTCCGCCAGCCCTCAAAGCATGGCCTGTCTATGGCCACGGCATCTACCTCATCTTCGGCCGCGTCACAACCGAGTTTAACGTATATTCTGTCGAGGTAGCCAAGTGCAAGGTGCTACCGGGTAAGATAGGGTGGGAGGTGTGATGTGTTACAAAATCCCCACCCCGGCATCCTTCAAAGCTGCCTGCAACACCAGCTTATCATCAAACGGATGTTTGACACCGGCAATCTCCTGATAGTTTTCGTGCCCCTTGCCTGCAATCAGGACGATGTCCCCGGGCTGTGCTAATGCGACTGCTTTCTGGATGGCTTCTTGGCGGTCCGGGATACGTTTGACCTTGCGGAAGTTGCTGGGGCTGACCCCTTTTTGCATATCATCAAGGATGGCCTCGGGGTCTTCGTTGCGGGGGTTGTCACTTGTCAGGATGACGATGTTACTTTGTTTGACCGCCACTTCGGCCATGATGGGGCGTTTGGCAGCATCCCGATTGCCACCACAACCGATGACCGTGATCACATGCTCATTCTGGGTCCTCAGGTCCGTGATGGTTTGCAATACATTCTGTAGGGCATCTGGTGTGTGGGCATAGTCAACGATGTAGGTGACTTCGTTGGTTGTCAGGATTCGGTCAAACCGACCAGGGGCTGACTCCAGACTGCTGAGGTGGGCCAAGATGTTTTCGGGCTCTTCGCCTAACTGGATAGCGACACCATAGACCGCTAAGAGGTTATATGCATTGAATTTGCCAATCAGCTTGAACCAGACCTCATGCCCATCTAGGTCAAGCTGCAACCCATGCAGACCATCTGCCAAGAGCCGGCCTTTGTATGTGGCATGCCCTTGCAAGCCGTAGCTTAGTTTTTTGCCTTTGGTGTTCTGGAGCATAACCATACCCCGTTTGTCATCGGCATTGACGAGGGCAAAAGCCGAGGCTGGCAGCTGGTCAAAGAGCTGTTTTTTAGCCCTGATGTAATTGTCGAACGTGACGTGGTAGTCGAGGTGATCATGGGTAATGTTGGTGAAAACAGCCCCAGCCAGCACTAGCCCTGCAATACGTTGTTGGTGGATGGCGTGCGAGCTGG
Organism: Cytophagaceae bacterium; assembly: GCA_947464365.1. Lineage (GTDB taxonomy): Bacteria > Bacteroidota > Bacteroidia > Cytophagales > Flexibacteraceae > CANHWS01. Next base: position 3,634 of record CANHWS010000145.1, read on the forward strand.
CTTCCATAAAAACATGGGTACAACCTGCCTTGAGCATCTGAGCCAATAGGCGCTGCAGCTGGACCGCATCTGGTGTAGTATGGGTGCTGGGTATAACTTGCTCATTGATCTGGTTCTGGACCGTCGAGACAAGACCAGAGCTATAGCCCATAGCCCGAAACAGTTTGAACAGCAGGGTAGCGGTTGTCGTCTTGCCATTGGTGCCAGTTACGGCCACAACCGTCAGCTGATTGCTGGGGTTGCCATAAAGGTTGGCCGCCATGATGCCAAGGGCACGTGCGCTGTCGTTCACCTGCAGATAGGTTACACCTTCGGTCAGGGTCTCTGGCCAATCTTCACAAACAATGGCACGGCAGCCGAGCTCGATGGCCTTATCTATATAGGCATGGCCATCCACTGTGCTGCCCTTAGTAGCTACAAAAACGGCTGCAGGACTAGCTAGGCGCGAGTCAAACACGATCTCAGCTACCTCAACATTCACCATCCCGATGGTCTGGGTGATGCTGGTATTGTACATTAGGTCAGAAAGGATGGCCATTAGGTGCTGATCTGGGGGCTCGTTGTAGAATATAAATGTATGCGTTGTGGTGAGAGTCGGCCATCAAACCAAAGTAAATCTATTGTGGATGAACCTCGATATTATAGCAGGCGCTTATGGTCTGCCTCAGGAAGGCTTATGGATTCCATATTGGGCTAATGATCAGGGTCAAGACCAATGACTAAAGAGATTAGGCCTTCAATAGTTGCTCAACATCAGCCAAAAAAGTCTCTGAAAGGGCATGGTTGCTACTTGCAATGACCAGTTTGCCGATCAGTTGTTCCACTTTGTCTTGGCCGATGCCATAGCTTTCGGCTATTTTTTGGCAAAGCAGGATTTCTCGGTGGTCAATTTTGTGATCTGCCACCACCATACACACCAAGTCAAACAAGTGTTGGACGCGTTCCTCGAGCGAGTCCGGGATATTGAGGACCTCTTCTTGGTCATAAGCCGTGATTTTGGCTAGGTCTTGATCGCTAAACCCCAGCTTGCGGCTCTGGACAAACAAGAGCTCAAACTCGTCTCGAGAAATTTTGCCGTCTATGCCTGCCACTCGGAATAAGTTGACCAGGTGCGACTTTAACTCTTGGGTATTGTTGGTCCGATGGATATAAAACATAACGATAAGGTAAGTCCGTTTGCAGGCAATAGGCAATTCAAGGTGCCAAATTAGGTAGTGTTGTTGTGTTTACCGAACCTATTCCTTCTCCAATTCTGTTATACACCTGATTATATCTGATCCGTTAGGATAATGGGCCTGCTGATTGGTTATTTTTGCGGGTTACCATTTGCCACCACTATCGCGTTTGTTTCGTTATGCAATTTGAGCTTCACAGTCAATACCAACCGAATGGCGACCAGCCAAAGGCTATTGCGAAACTAGTGGAAGGCCTAAATGCCGGCGAGCCTTATCAGACACTATTAGGTGTGACAGGTTCAGGCAAAACCTTTACGATGGCTAACGTCGTGGCCCAGGTCCAGAAACCCACGCTGATACTGAGCCATAACAAAACACTGGCAGCCCAGCTCTATGGCGAGTTCAAGGGCTTTTTTCCGAACAATGCCGTCGAGTACTTCATCAGTTACTACGACTACTATCAGCCAGAGGCCTACATACCTACTTCTGGCTTGTATATTGAGAAGGATCTGAGCATCAATCAAGAGATCGAGAAGCTACGTCTGGCTGCCACAAGTGCATTGGCAAGTGGCAGGCGCGATGTGCTGGTGGTTGCTTCCGTGAGCTGTATCTATGGTATGGGTAACCCGGAGGAGTTTGCCAAAAACATCGTCAAGGTGGCCAAAGGGGAGCTAAAGCCACGTAATCAGTTCCTTTACTCCTTGGTCGAGATCCTGTACAGCCGAACATCCACTGAGTTCAAACGTGGCACATTTAGGGTTAAGGGGGATACGGTTGACGTGTTCCCAGCTTATGCTGATTTTGCCTATCGCATCTACTTTTTTGGGGACGAGGTCGAGCGTATCAGCCGGATAGACCCTGATACGGGCGCCACCTTGTCCGAGGAGTTCCAGATCACCCTCTATGCCGCCAATCTTTTCGTTACTGGTAAGGAGGCACTGCATGCATCAATTAGCCAGATACAGGATGACCTGGTAGAGCAGATCAAGTTCTTTGAGCGCGACCTGAGGACCCAAGAGGCCCAACGGATCAAAGAACGAACCGAGTTTGACCTCGAGATGATGCGTGAGCTTGGTTACTGTAGTGGCATTGAAAACTATTCACGCTATTTTGACGGGCGTAAACCAGGGGCTAGGCCTTTCTGCCTGATGGATTACTTCCCTGATGACTTCCTGCTAGTAGTGGACGAAAGCCATGTCACGATCCCGCAAATCAGGGCAATGTGGGGAGGCGATCGCAGCCGTAAGGTTAACTTGGTGGACTATGGTTTCCGTTTGCCGTCAGCAATGGACAACAGACCTCTTAAGTTTGACGAGTTTGAGGAACTAATTGGCCAGACCGTGTTCGTTAGTGCGACGCCAAGTGACTTTGAGCTGCGCAAAACCGATGGTGTAGTAGTCGAGCAAATCGTCCGCCCTACTGGGTTGCTTGACCCTATTGTGGAGGTGCGGCCTACCCTAAATCAGATTGATGACCTTTTGGACGAAATCAGCCTTCGGGTTAAGCGTGATGAGCGGGTCTTGATCACGACCATCACCAAACGGATGGCTGAGGAACTTTCCAAGTACTTCGATCGTGTTGGGGTCCGTAGCCGCTACCTCCACTCAGAGGTCAAGACACTTGACAGGGTGGAGATTTTGCGTGAGCTGAGGCTAGGTATTTTTGACGTCTTAGTAGGTGTCAACTTACTTAGGGAGGGGCTGGATTTGCCTGAGGTATCCTTGGTTGCGATCATGGATGCTGACAAAGAGGGTTTCCTGCGTGATAATCGTAGTATGATCCAGACCATTGGTCGGGCTGCACGGAACGAAAACGGCCGAGTTATTTTGTATGCCGATAAAATGACCCAGAGTATGCAGTCGGCCATCGAAGAAACTGCCCGCCGCCGCAAGGCCCAGCACGAGCATAATGTCCTGCATAACATCACGCCGACCACTGTCAAGAAGAATAAGGGCGAGATCATGGAGTCCACCACTGTGGCTGACTCTAAGATTGGGGCTAAGGTCTATATGATTGACAATGACTCGACTGCGCCAAACATCGCTGCCGAACCTGGGGCTACTTACAAGCCTCGCACCAAGGCCGACCTCGAAAAGGCTGCCAAGGAGACCCAACGCAACATGGAAAAAGCAGCCAAAGACCTTGACTTCATGGAAGCGGCTCGCTTGCGGGACGAGTACCTCGAGTTGCTGGGTATGATTAAGGGGAAAAGCTAGGCGCCCCTAAAGCGCCTCCTCAGACCTATTTCCCTGATCAACTTGGCTGAATTGCGGCAGGTAAGCACACGCCAAAGTAAATCATTCCATCTTGATTTGTCGGCCTTCTGCCGGTAGTGTGCCGAGGCTTGCAGGTATCTAACTAACCAACAGGAAAGTAAAAAGCCCAACCTCGTTGCTGAGATTGGGCTTTTGGATGAACTGGCTTGACGTAGTATGCCGACCTAGTTGGTTAGGATACTGACATTAGCTTTGATCCGGATTGATTTTCTACGTATGCCGCTCACGGAGTTGAATGCAATCGTATCTACAATGCTGGTGACGTTTACGATTGCATTGTAAGGCGGAGTCAAAGGATCGAGCGGGAAGGAGCGTACCACATAAGACTTGTTTGGCTCGATCTTGATTTTCTTTTGTGAGGCATTCGGTGTCCAGACCCTGCGCAGTGAGTCAGCATTGAAGGCTGCAATTGAAGAGGTGGTTGGGCGAATGCCGCCTACGAACGGATTGGTGATCTGCGAGGACGGGAACCCAATAAATGAAGTATTTATGTTCGAAATTGGGAGGTCAGGTGAGAAGAAGTAAGGCTCACCGGTTAGTGTGTCTACACCATAAGCGAGATCGATTTTAAGATCGTTTCGGAAACGATTCGAAATGGATTGCGTCCGTGTACTCAAGAATTGGGCATATACAGTGCCAGCTGTTGCCACAGTAGCAGGTAATCCTTGTCTGTATAATGTGATCTCCTTGATGTTGGTGCCTGTCGTTGGGCGCATCACGTTGATTTTGAAGAACGTGAACGATTCTTGTCCTCTTACATCCCTTGTGTAGAAGCCCAGTTTGATCCAGGCTGCGGTCGTGGTAGGAATGCGGTAGGTGTAGCTGTAGTTGCCAGAGGTGGCACCTCGCAATGAATCTACCTTAAGTAAGGTATAGGTGTAGTTGAGGCTGCTTGATCGCACAATGCGGTTAGCTACCAAACCGAGTGGTGAACTGGCTGTGAAATTGAAAGTGATCGAGTCACCAGCGATGACAAAGGCATTTTCAAGATCAGCTGCTGGCCAGTTGGTGCCTGTGAGTCGAATCTCAGGTCGTGGTACCAAGTCTGGGCCAGGAATGTTGTTGATCTCTTGCTTTGGTGTTGGCACACAGCTGGTTAGGGCAGCGACAAGCGCGGCACCTAGGGCAAGTGGCTTTAGTAAATTGCGGAACATCATAACGTAAACGTGATATTCATCCTCACGCAATGTTGGCTTAACACTGGCATAGGATAGGTTTGGGTCAAAACTAACAAGCGAATGGGGTAAAACCAATCCCGATGCGGACTATTTGTGCGAATTTGTCTTGAAATCCTAATCAAGACAGGCATTATGTGGCCAAAGTTGCCTTTTAGAGCAACAATATTTGGTGCTAGCCTCAGTCTGGAGTGTTGATCAGCTGGTGTTGCAGGCCAAGAGACTCTGTGTGAATTAGCTCGTAAAGTTTCTGTAGTAACGTTGGCGACAGGCCTAGCTCGATCCCTTTTTGGGTGCGGCTATC
>CANHWS010000146.1 GCA_947464365.1 Cytophagaceae bacterium
CTCGATCAATTCCCGGCTGGCCATGTACCCGAAAATAGAGCCCTCAGCTTTGGCAACATAGTTAGGCTTATGGTTGTAAACGGAATAGCACAAATCATACCACCTGGTAACCCAGATGCATAATTAGCCAAATCATAATGCTTCAAAACCACATTTGCCGTATTAAAATTTGGTTAACAATCTAACAAGCAACCTTGCTTCTAGTTTGATTTTTGCTAGCTTTCATGCTGACAAACACCAATCCTTCACCCAGATTCCATGGCACGAAAACGAAGAAATACAGATGATGACTACGACAACGGACGTAGTTATGACGACTATGACTACGGCAAGCTCTCGTCCGATGACGACACCATGGCTGTTGACAACTCAGACGATGAACAGGGTGCCGAGTTTGGGCGTATCCTGATCTGGAATGCTGTCAACAACACTGCCCTGTTTGTAACAGCCTATATGTTGATGTTCGTAATCTATCAGGTTGCAACCTCAACGATTGCATATCGACGGTTTCTTAACTCTGTGATTAGGTACTACATCACGAACGTCACCCCAGTCCATAACAACTGGTTGTACAACTACAAAACCATCATCTGGATCTATGCAGCTGGCCCCGTGGCCTGTCTGTTGACAGGGATGGTTTGCTACTTTTTGTACTTTAAGTACTTCCAGAAAAATGTGAGCCTGATGCGCAACTTCTTACTCTGGATGTTCCTGATCGGGGCCATGATGACCTTTGGTAACATTGCATCTGGAATCTTGATCAAAGACACCTACCGTGGTGTTGGCTATGCCATTGCTTGGGGCCGTACCTCGATGACACTTAGGTATATCTATATCGGTGCCAGCATCGTGATGATGATCTTGGTTGGTTTCTTCACTGTTAAGGCCTTTTTGCAAACTGCCACCCGTAGCGATTTGGTTAGACGACGCGGTGGTGCTAGGCTTGAGTTTTTGTTCTTTAATGTCGTGATCCCGATCGGGGCTGGCTCAGTAATTGTGTTTTTCCCTAGGTTACCTGCACTGGAGTACTACGAGATTTTGGCTGTTCTGTTCTTTATCCCTACCCTACTGGCCATGTTCAGCTACGGCCGGCAGATCACAACCATTCGCCTAGTCCGCACCTTGGACGACATCCCGATTTCAAAATCTGCGATTGGGATTGCCGTGGGGATTTTGGTGCTTTGCCGCGTCCTGCTTGACCCTGGCATCGACGTCAATGCCTTCGACAAGGAGCTAGAGAAACCACTCAAGGAAGACAACCGCAAAACAGAGGTTAATCGAAAACAACCATAAACGGACTGAGCTAGTCTTGCTGCCTTCCACAAATAATAAAGGCCACCTCGCTACTTTGCGTTGGTGGCCTTTGTTGTCTCAGAGCTTTCTTTGGTTTAGCGATGTAATGCCTATTAATAGAAGCAAAGTTTGGTCACTAACCACCTAAGTCAGTTGATCAAATCTGTTGGTCAGCTGATTTATGAGCAGGTAGATCCTTCGGTGTTTTGAACATCAAAACCATCAAGCCGAACTTTATCCAGCAAGCGGTTGAGCTCAACCGCCTCGTCGGGCGAGATCCCCATCATGCCGTGCGAGCTGCTAACGACAGGTTCGACAGTGTCAATGAGATCTAGGCCAGCCTGTGTGATCTTGACCAAGGTACTGCGTTTGTCATTAGGGCAGGCCTCGCGGACCACTAGACCAGCTGCCATCAGCCGGTCAACAACACGCGAAGCATCACAATTGCGCTCGATCATCCTATCCTTGATACTATAAGTAGGTAGACATTGGCTGCACTGCCCACGCAAGATCCTGAGGACATTGTATTGCGTACCAGTGATACCGAAAGGTTCGAGCATCTGACGCTGTATGTTCTGAATGTAATGGGCTGTGAACAGGATATTGAGGAAGGCACGGCGGTGCTGATCCTTGATTTCGGCTGTTTGGAGCTCTTCTTCTATCGTAGGCATTTGTGCTCGGTGATTAGCAAAAATGAAAAAGGGCAATCGGCAAGCATTTGAGATTATCAATGTAGCAAAAATTGCCACACAATTGAGAACTTTTGAAGGGCGGGTCTAGCGGTATATTGAGTGCACCAAATTCACCCTAAAAGCAAATGGGCACCCTATTGATAGCGTGCCCATTTGTCTGATTGATCCATAGCTACTAAAGAAATTCTGTAGGGAAGCGGAGCGTTGGCCCGACTGACCTTAGTTTTTCTTTTCTACCTTCTGGAGCTCAATGCCACCGGCAATGGCAACTTCTTCACTGATAATAAGCGTACTAGGTTCGCCAATATTGAAATCGGTACGCTTGATGTTACCAGAGAACTTGAAGCCTGCTTTGGTGTTACCCCATGGATCTTTTGCAACACCGTTGAAAGTGACGTCAAAAGTGACTGGTTTGGTGACACCTTTGATGGTCAGGTTGCCTTTAAGGGCATATTTTTTTTCAGATACTTTCTTGAAAGAAGTGCCTTTGAATTCGATTTTGCCATTTTTTTCGGAGTCGAAAAACTCTGCTTGCTGCAGGTGTTTGTCACGTGCTTCAGACTCAGTGTTGATCGTTTTTGGATCGACGCTGAAGTTGACGGTCGCGCCATCAAAATCATCTTTGGTCGTCACGACGCTACCATCATAGGTACGAAACACGCCATCTACCTCAGAGATCTTGAGATGAGTAATACTGAAACCTAGTTTGCTGTGCGAGTTATCAACCTTCCAGGTAGTTTGGGCATTGGCTGCGAACGAGCCTAAAGCCAGAGCTGCGATGATGAATAGTTTTTTCATGGTGGTATTGTGGGGGTTTAAAAGTGTTGTCGGATGAGATTGGTACTAGTTAGTAGAGATACTAGGTAAATGGTTCAGGCTTAGCCTGTTTCATAGTGGTTTATTGCAGGTTGCAAAAGCCTGAGTGGCGCCGTATGCACCTTTTCGTTTGGCATTGACAGCCAAGGCTAGTGTCGTTACAAGGTGTCGGTATGGGTAGTGTTGGCTTAGCAGATAAGTTGCCTTTCCTTTGCTATCCTGATTGACAATGCAAATGTACACGTTCAAACATACAAGTTGCAACATGTAATCTGCAAATAATCCCCGAAAACCTGTATAAAGCCAATAATCACCACTGTTTTGGCTATTTTTGAAGGCGGACTGGTTAAGGAAGTCAGGGTTTTGACAATCCTAATCTGACCCCAAATGAAAAATTATGGCAACCAAGGCTTCCCAATCCCAGCAAAATGATGAGGTTGGCTTAGCCCCAACTCCACCAAGGACCTAACGTACACCTTTGACATGCCCCAAGCCGACGACCAAAACCTAGTTAACATAATACCTCCAGCCATGACTGACGAGGCATTTGGGCAGTACCTAAAGTCCAGAAGCATCGACTCCGACAAATTATCCGAGAGGCTACCAGCAGTCTACAACGAATGGCTACAAGATTTTAAGCAAATGAGCCCTGATAGTTTTTGGTCCCGACACCGCAACACCGTAAACCATGTTAGGCGCCAACTGCTAGGGTCGTAGGGGCGGGTCGGATGTCGCAGAAGACCATCTGGATTAGATAATGCAAACAAAAAAACTCCTACCCTGACGTTAGCCTTGGTAGGAGTTTGTTTATGGTTCGGCAACATAGAAAGTCCTAACCAGAATGGAAAAGGCTTACTTAACAGCCTTCTCTGATTTCTCAGCAACAGTGCCTTTGATAGTCAGGACAACCGGCTGGGCACTATTTTGCAAGGTAACAGTTACCGTTTTGGTAAAGGCACCAGGGCTAGCAGCATTGTAGGTAGCAGAGATTTTGTTTTTCTTGCCCGGCATGATTGGCTCCTTAGGCCATGACGGAACGGTGCAGCCGCAAGATCCGACAACATTGCTGAGCACAAGTGGTGCTTTGCCAGTGTTTTCGAAATCGAAGGTGGCAACCGCTGGGACACCTTGAGGGATGGTACCGAAGTCATATTCGGTTTTGTTCCACTTTACGCTTGGTGCGACGGCAGTGGTGGTGGCTGGTTTGGCAGCGTCTTGGGCATTGCTGTCAAACGACATGCAGGTAACACCCAGACCTAGTAGTAGTGCAATTGCAATTTTCTTCATGGTACTCGAAAGGGGGAAAATGGATGAACAAAGCGTCATTGCCTAGCATCTATGCCAACCAAGACACTTTACTCCACAAAGGTGCAACTATCGGCACAGTCCAATCCATAAGCCAACGTTAATGGTTGTTAACTGCTGGTTAACGACAGCACCCACAAACTACTAAACTGTCCCAAACATGCCAAATAAGCCACTACAAGGTAGTTGGTGCTAACGTTGTCTAGTTTGCTTACTCTATCTTTGTTGAGCCTATGCTGTTAAGCCTATGCGTATGTGTGGAGGGCCAAACCCAATACCTAACCTTCGCTTTTTTAGCCACAACTCGATAACCGATGATTCAATTCCTCCAGAGTCTGTCTCGACACTTAAGCGCCATCCGGGTTTTGGTGGTGCTTGGTAGTGTGTCGGTGATGGGGCTGTTGGGGCTGCAGGTCTATTGGGTTAAGGAGTCTTACCGGACCGAGGAGGCAAAATTTAGGCAATCGGTCTTTGTGGCCCTCGATAATGTCGCTAGGCAGATGGCAAGCGTTGGCGGCATCACTTTGCCGAACAGCAGTGTTGTCAAGCAATTAGAAGGCAACTATTTTGTGGTGAACATCAACGCCCAGATAGATGCCAACTTGCTTGAGCACTATCTTCGTTTTGAGCTTACCAAAAGTCAGGTCCTAACAGATTTTGAGTATGGAATATATGACTGTAGCACAGGCGAGGTAAAGTATGGAGGAAGCGTTCCGTACGATGCGAAGGAAAAAAGGGACATCAAGGCCCCACCCCGCACCAACCTGCCGAAATACGATAAATTCCCTTACTACTTCTCGGTCCTATTCCCTCAGCGGAACAACTACCTGGTTTCTCAGCTGGACTTTTGGTTGGTGAGCACAGGGATCATGGTATTGGTAGTTGGCTTTTTTGGCTACTCTTTAATCATAATCTTGAGGCAGAAACGCCTGAGTGAGGTACAGAGGGACTTCATCAACAACATGACCCATGAGTTCAAGACACCGATCAGCACCATCAGCCTAGCAGCTAGCATCATCGGCCAGCCGGGAACCAAGGCTCAGCCAACTCGCCTAGACAATTATGCTCGCATCATCAAGGACGAGAGCTTACGGTTAAACGGCTTAGTAGAGCGTGTACTTCAGCTAGCCAAAACGGACCAACAAGGACTACGACTCAACCCTGAAGTGCTGGAACTGACCGATCTGCTACGCCAAGTAGCTGACACCTTTGACCTCCGGAGCAAACGGGCAGACGGACACTTAATGCTTGACATCCCAGAAGGTCCTATCCATGTCAAGGCAGACCGTCTTCACCTGACCAATTTACTGTACAACCTGCTGGACAATGCTACCAAATACAACCAGCGTCCACCAGAGCTTAGGCTACGAATCCAGCTGCAGGATGGCCAAGTAGCCTTAGAGGTCCAAGACAATGGTATCGGAATCCCCGAGAAATTTCAGGATATGGTCTTTGATCGGTTTTACCGTGTACCAACGGGTAACGTCCACAATGTCAAGGGATTCGGTATTGGCCTGTGTTACGTAAAGCTAGTAGCCACCACCCATCGCTGGAGGCTCAGATTGCTTAGTTTTCCTGGTCAAGGCTCTATTTTCACAGTCCGGATGCAGCAAATACAAGCCTAGGGTAGCCTGCTGTCAAGGCCTCCTACTAGCAGGAGAATTGGCCTATTTTGGGGCCAAATGATGGGATATGCCACAAAATTACCCAATTTCGCCCCGCCATAGTCTTATGAATGGCTTGGCATAAGCGCAGATGCCCAGAGATATTAGCATAAAGTCAGTCCTGATTATAGGTAGTGGTCCTATTGTTATCGGTCAGGCATGTGAGTTTGACTATGCGGGTTCGCAAGCGGCACGATCGCTGCGGGACGAGGGTATTGAGGTGATCTTGATCAACAGCAACCCAGCCACCATCATGACCGACCCCATCACGGCCGATCATGTTTATCTGTTGCCGCTCGAAAAAAAGAGCATCAAACATATCCTGGAGCGCCACCAGATAGATGCTGTCCTGCCAACAATGGGAGGCCAAACGGCACTCAACCTAGCCATCGACTGCGAAAAAGCTGGGCTTTGGGCCAAATACAACATCCGGATGATTGGGGTGGACATCAAAGCCATCGAGACCACTGAGGATCGTGAGCTGTTCAGACAAAAAATGCTGGAGCTCAACGTAGGCGTTTGTAAGGGGCGCACTGCAAAGTCTTTCTTAGAAGGCAAAGAGATTGCGCAAGAAATTGGTTTCCCGCTTGTTATTAGACCTTCCTTCACCTTAGGTGGATCTGGTGGTGGATTTGTTAACACCGCTGAAGAATTCCCAGAGGCACTGACCCGTGGTCTTCATGCCTCGCCTACCCACGAGGTCCTGGTCGAGCAAAGTATCCTAGGTTGGAAGGAGTATGAGCTAGAGCTGTTGCGTGATGCCGCAGGAAATGTCATCATCATTTGCAGCATCGAGAACTTTGACCCTATGGGCATCCATACGGGGGATAGCATCACGGTGGCACCTGCCCAGACCCTGCCCGACACCATCTATCAGCAGATGCGCGACTTGGCCATCAAGATGATGAATGGGATCGGCAACTTTGCGGGTGGCTGCAATGTACAGTTTTCAGTGTCGCCGTTTGATGACAGCATCATCGGTATCGAGATTAACCCACGGGTGTCACGTTCCTCGGCTCTGGCCAGCAAGGCGACCGGCTACCCAATCGCCAAGATTGCCGCCAAATTGGCTATTGGCTACCACCTTGACGAACTCCAGAACCAAATCACCAAAACGACTTCGGCCTACTTTGAGCCCGCGTTGGACTATGTGATCGTCAAGATCCCACGGTGGAACTTCGACAAATTCAAAGGAGCAGACCGCACCCTTGGCCTCCAGATGAAATCTGTTGGTGAGGTAATGGGCATTGGGCGTAACTTCCAAGAGGCCCTCCAGAAAGCCTGCCAATCTCTTGAGATCAAACGCAATGGGCTGGGTGCTGATGGTCGTGAGTTAACCAATAAAGACGCCATCCTGAAGAGCTTGGCCAACCCTAGCTGGAACCGATTGTTCCACATCTACGACGCCCTCAAACTCGGCATTTCGCTCAAGACCGTCGAGAAAATCACCAAAATAGATCGGTGGTTCCTGACCCAGATCGAGGAGCTCATCCAGCTGGAGCACACCATCCAACAGCATACGCTCAGCACCATCCCGCGGGCACTATTGATGGAGGCCAAACAAAAGGGATATGCAGACCGGCAAATTGCCCATCTACTAGGTGTGCTCGAAAGCGAGGTATTTACTCGGCGTCAAGACCAAGACATCAAACGGGTCTTCAAGATGGTGGACACTTGTAGCGCTGAGTTCGAGGCCAAAACCCCTTATTTCTACAGCTCCTTCGGGTCCGAGAACGAGTCCATCGTGACCGAAAAACCCAAGGTGATTGTCCTTGGTAGTGGCCCTAACCGCATTGGCCAAGGCATCGAGTTTGACTATAGTTGTGTGCATGGTGTGTTAGCGGCCAAAGAGTGTGGCTACGAAACCATCATGATCAATTGCAACCCCGAAACCGTCAGCACCGATTTCAACACGGCTGACAAGCTCTACTTCGAGCCTGTGTTCTGGGAGCATATCTATGACATCATCCTGCACGAAAACCCAGTTGGTGTCATCGTGCAGCTGGGGGGGCAAACGGCCCTCAAACTGGCTGAAAAGCTAGAAAGGTATGGCATCAAGATCCTAGGCACCAGCTTCCAAGCCCTTGACCTTGCTGAAGACCGTGGGGCTTTTAGCTCCTTGCTCAAAGAGATGGGTATCCCCTACCCTAAGTTCGGGACCATCAATACCAGCGATGAGGCCATCGAGCTGGCGCGTGACCTAGGTTTCCCGCTATTGGTACGTCCTAGCTACGTCCTTGGTGGGCAGAGCATGAAAATCGTCATCAACGAAGATGAGCTTGAAAGCCAAGTCATCCAGATTTTCCAGGACCTACCTGACAACAAAGTCCTGCTTGATCACTTCCTAGAGAATGCCATTGAGGCCGAAGCTGATGCTCTTTGTGATGGCGAAGATGTTTATATCATCGGCATCATGGAGCACATTGAGCCAGCTGGTATCCATAGTGGAGACAGCTATGCCGTGTTACCTCCATTTGACCTCAGCGAGGACATCATCCGCCAAATCACTGACATCACCAAACGGGTGGCAGTGGCCCTCAGGACAGTTGGGTTGCTCAATATCCAGTTTGCGATAAAGGAAGGTGTGGTCTATGTCATCGAGGCCAACCCAAGGGCAAGCCGTACCGTTCCCTTCATTTGCAAAGCCTACCGTGAGCCCTACGTCAACTACGCCACCAAACTGATGCTGGGCGCTGCCAAAATCAAAGACTTTGACTTCCAACCGCACCAACAAGGTTACGCGATC
>CANHWS010000147.1 GCA_947464365.1 Cytophagaceae bacterium
GTCCATCAGGGTTCAGTGGCAGACTTTATTGGCAAGTTTTGATCAGTGGTTGTTGCCCATCCTGACCACGGTGTTGGTCGTCAACAACAGTATCGGTTTGTTTGAGTTCCTCAGCAGCCAGCTCAACCGTAATGACCAGTACGATGATGCCTTCATCGGGTTTTATGGCCGTAGCGGTACCGCCATGCACGGACTTAGTATCATTAATGCCGCGGTAGCGACACTCTACTTGGTCAGCTTTGGCCAAAGTAGTGCCTTAGGCTGGACAAGGGCTAGGCTTTTGCGTCTTGCTCTGGCCCTTGTACTCGGGATATCGTCGGTTCTGTGCTTTTATGGTTTAGGACTGGTTATCTGGATGGTAATGATCGGCTTGATGGCTCTTGCCTCCATCAGACGACCCGCTTTTGCCGGTTTATTGATCATTTATGGCCTTTTGATGGTCGGTATCTCAGCTTGGTCATCGCCAAAAACGATGGCCTATACAGTTAGTAATATTGACCAAGTTACTTCCAATAGCAAACTCGATGACTGGGCTGGCACTAACGGTAATGAAAATAATGGCAAGTCCGCCCAGAACGATGCACTGGCACGCAGATATCAACACCTGCCACGCAAGGTCCAACTATTTGGGCTCTATTATGGGCATTATTGGGGCAATTGGCACTTGTTGATATTGGGCTCTGGTCCGGGGACATTCTGTAGTCGAGTGACCTTTCTGCTCGGCGGTGATTTCAGTACCAAAAAGTGGGTAAATGACTTACGACCCAATGCGCAACCTGCCTTTGCTCAGGCTTATGTTTTGCCCTTATGGTCTAGTAAGCTTACCAGTATGCCCTATCAAGATGGCACCCGCAACCAACCCTTTTCTTCAGTTGTTGCCATGGTGGCAGAGTATGGTTGGCTTTTTGCACTGACGCTGTTGGTCATATCTTGCCAGATGGTCTGGCGTAGCATTATATATCTCAAGGGCGAGGCCAAAACATCATATGTCACCTCTGGCCAGATTTACGTTGCGGGCATCGTCAGTATATCGGTACTCCTATTATTGCATCTGCTAGTAGATAACTTAGCCGAAAGCAGTGAGTTTTTGGTTTTGTTAATCCTTTTTAAGTGGTTGATGAGGCAAACAAAGATGGCCCCTCAGGATCGTTTTCTGAGCCACGCATCAAGCCTACAACCATCCTAACCTTCGGCATTGCCTACTTGCCCATTGAGGTCTGCCTACTGATCATTCTGCCTAAATGCGTATCCTGATAATCCATAACAAATACCAGCAGGCAGGGGGCGAAGATGCCGTTGTACAGGCTGAGTATGACTTGTTGCGGACACGTCATGATGTCCAGCGGTTGATTTTTGACAATGATGCAGTGAGTGGTCTTGCTGCCCAGGCCAGTATGGCTAAGGGGCTATTTGATAATCCAGAGGCATCTAGCAAGGTCTTATCAGCCATCCAAGAGTTTAAGCCCGACATAGTACATGTCCATAACGTCTGGTATGCTGCCGGCCCTAGCATTTTGCGCACCGTCCATGCGGCTGGCGTTCCTCTAGTCCAGACTTTGCATAATTATCGTCAGGTTTGCCTCAATGGTATGTTGACACTTGAGGGCAAGACTTGCACCCGGTGTTTGAGCCTTACCTTGGCCCTGCCTGGTATCCTAAACCGATGTAACAAGGGCTCCTACCTTACGAGTGCAACAGTGGCTGGAGCATTGGCTTGGCATAGGAAACGCGGCACTTTTACGCTCCCCAACAAAATCATTTGCCTAACCGAGCACCAACACCAGTTGATGTTAGCCTCTGGCATCGGATTCGGCCCAGATCAGCTTGTCCTAAAGCCCAATTTTGCGGAAGATCCCTACCTAGCACTTAAGGCGGAGCAGGAACCCGAACGGCAGGATTTTTTGCTCTTCGCAGGACGGTTGACAGCTGAAAAGGGTGCTCACCTTCTACCTCTTTTGGCAGATGCAGGATACCGGATATTGGTCGCTGGCACAGGCGACCTAGAGCAGTCCTTGCGGCAACATGCTGCATCCAATCCTAACTTGGTGATGCTCGGCTGGCAAACCGAGGCCCAAGTTACCGAGCTTATGTTGCAAGCCAGAGCCCTGCTGCTGCTCAGCACTTGGCATGAGGGGTTACCTGTCGTATTGGTCAAAGCATTTGGTGCAGGTTTGCCCATCCTGACGGCCAACAACCCCAATCTCAGCACTTTGGTAACTGATGGGTATAACGGTATTTGTGTCGATACCAACCAGCCCAACGAAGTGCTTAGCGGTGCCGCTCGGATTATGCAATCACATCTTTGGAAGGGCATGTCTGATGCCGCCCGCCAGACGTATCTGGACCTTTACACGCCCGCTAAAAACCTCATGCAGTTAGAGCAAATCTATGCTGAGGCAACTCAGCAAGCTTGATCAGTGACCATTTAGGCGGTCGGTTTTAGGGCCTAATATTTTTGCCTCTTTCGAAGATAAAATACTAGCTACACCAAGCTAGTCAAGAACTGATGTTGCCAAATTGTGTGTCATTTGGTTTTCTGATTGCCATTTTGCTATATATTGAAGTTTTATGTTGGCATCTTCGTAAAAGCCATCCAAAATAGGGGCCAAAATGCGCATAGGGTTGATTTTGACTATGGTATGGCAGAAATATTGGCAAAAAGGTCCTGAAACAAAACCTGAGATGCAGGGCAGGACCCCAAAAACAAACAATGAGGCCAAGTATTGCCTCAAAAATTGACTTAATCTATCGACTAATGTGATATCAATCTATGGTTAAGGGCCTGATTTGTACAAATTTTGGTATGTAATGTTAATCAATCCGTAACACTAGCGCAGGCATTGGCCCCACGCTTGGCCGTAAATTGCGGTCGTTTTGGCTTTGACCTTGTTGGGTCTGCTAGGTGCCTCGACAAACTTTTGCGCACAAACCTGTTTCGGATGAAAAACCACTACAAAATCTCCACCATTACGAACGCCTTGCCTATGGCCCGCTTCAGTGCCAGAGCGCTCTGGACGGTGTCATTGGTCCTTATTCTCCAGCTGTTGTTGGTTGGTACCAGTTATGGTCAAATCTCGATCGCCTCGGGTGGGCTTCCATATAGCTACAGCAACAACTTCAATAGTTATAACCCAACGGCCTCTACAACTGCAGGTAGCTCAATTGGGTCTGGATGGGTCCTATCAAGTACTAGTGCAGCCTATCAAGGCCGAAGTACTGGGTCTGGTACTGGTGGTGGTTTTTATGGCTTTGGCGTAAACCCTGATTATTCAGCTGGTGCATTGCGTTCTGGTTCTAACACACATACCTATTCAGTATCGTTCACCAACAACTCTGGTAGTACAATCACTTCTATTACAGTTGGTTGGAACTACGAACAATGGCGATTTGCTAATGCCTCAGGCTGGAACGTCTCAGGTACAGGCCAGCTTGCGAGCAACTCAACAATCGATGCACTTGACTTTGCAGGTGTATCATCCGGAACAAATGGTACGGTAGCGACAACACCAATCAGCTCTACCATTACGGTTAGTATCGCAAACGGACAGTCTTTTGGTTTTTCATGGTCAACAACAGATGCGACAGGCTCGGACAATGGCGTCTCCATCGATGATTTTACCCTTTCAGCATCCGCAACTGCAGCTGCTCCTGTTATTTCTTCGGCTTTGACGGCCAGTAGCACCTACGGCACGGCCAATACTTATGACATTACCGCTTCAGGTTCGCCAACCTCTTACACTGCTACTGCTGTAGGCGGTGGTGCCCTGCCAACAGGCTTTACCTTTAGCACGCCTACCATAACGGTTGCCACGACTACAGCCGCCGGCTCCTACAATATCGAAATCAAAGCCACCAACGGTACTGGCACTGACACCGAAACCCTTGTCTATACCGTTGGCAAAAAGGCTCTTACTGTCACAGCTAGTCCACAGTCCAAAACCTACGGCAATACCCTTACCACCGTTGGTGCAGGTCAAACCTTATTCAGCAGTTCTGGCCTTGTGGGTGCACAGACGATTGGCTCTGTCACCTTGGCTGCCAGCGGAGGTACAGCTGCAAATGCCGCCGCTACCACCTATACATTAACGCCTAGTTTAGCAACGGGTGGAACCTTTGATATCAACAACTATACGGTAACCTATAATACAGGCACCCTCACAGTTTCCAAAGCACCATTGACAATTACGGCTTCAGCACAGTCTAAAGTGTATGGCGCAACGCTAACCACGGTTGGCGCAGGCCAGACTTTGTTCAGCAGTTCGGGTTTGCAGAATGGCGAAACGGTAGGCACCGTAACCTTGGCCATCAACAACAGCGGAGCAACGGCGGGCGCAGCTGTGAGCGGCACATATACCATCACACCAAGTGCGGCAACGGGTGGAACGTTCAACATCAATAACTACACTGTTACCTACAACACCGCTGCCCTCACCATCACACGTGCGCCACTGACCGTCACTGGCAGCAGCCATACCCGCAACTATGGGGATAACAACCCAGCCTTGACCGTAAGCTATGCTGGGTTTGTCAATGGCGAGGGTGTGGGTGCACTAACAACACCACCAACCGCCTCAACATCTGCAACCCCTAGCTCTGCCCCAGGTACTTACGCTGTGGTCCCATCAGGTGGTGTCGCTGCCAACTATTCGTTCAACTACGTCGATGGTGTTCTGGCTGTTTCGCAGCGTCCGCTCACGATCACGGCCAATAACCAGACTAAACCCGCTGGCGCTACCCTCACGACTATTGGTACAGGCCAGACCCTTTTCAGCAGTATTGGCCTTGCCTCTGGAGAGACGATCAGTTCGGTAACGCTAACTGCAAGTGGTGGTACTGCACCTGCTGATGCAGCAGGCACGTATTCCATCACGCCGAGTGCCCCTGTTGGTATCACAACCAGCAACTATGCTATCACTTATGTTGATGGTACCCTAACGGTTAACAACAAAACAGCCCAGACCATCATCTTTGGTAGTCTATCGCCTGTCGTTTATGGCAGCAGCAACTTTAACCTTACTGCAACTGCGACTTCAGGCCTAACCGTAACCTTCACTTCGTCCGACCCAGCAGTGGCCACCGTAAGCGGCACCACTGTCACAGTTGTTGGCGTCGGTAGCACCACCATCACAGCTAGCCAAGTAGGTGATGGCACCTATAACTTCGCCCCAGATGTTGACCAAGCATTGGTTGTTACAGCCAAGCCTGTTACCCTTGCTAGCATCAGCGGAACCAACAAAGTTTATAATGCGTCTGCCACAGGCAGTATAACTGGTACAGCGACCATCGTTGGTGTTTTGGCAGGAGATGTCGCCAATGTCGCAGTCGGCGGTAGCCCAGTGGCCACTTTTGCTTCGGCAGCAGTAGGCACCAGCATCACGGTGAATGTGACAGGTTATACCCTCACCGGAACCCGTGCTTATAACTATAGCCTCACCCAGCCAACCCTTTCTGCTGACATTACGGCCAAAGCCATCAGCATAACTGGCATGACAGGTACGTCACGTGTCTATAACCGAAGTGCAGCAGGTGCCTTCACTGGTACAGCAGCTCTATCAGGAGTCGAAATAGCTGACCTTGGCAATGTTACCCTAACAGGTACTGGCGCTGCTGCCTTTGCTGATGCCAATGTTGGCACTAGCAAAACGCTGGCTATTACTGGCTATAGCCTGACGGGCTCAGCCGCCGGCAACTATAGCCTCAATGCGCTAAACCTAACTGCTAACATTACTTCTGCCCCACTCGGTGTTACTGGCCTTGCTGCCACTAGCCGTGTGTTTGATGCAACAACTGTTGCAACCATCACTGGTTCTGCCAGCCTTACAGGTATCCTTGCTGGAGATGAAGCAACTGTTGGCATCACTGGCACTCCGACTGGTGCCTTTGCCGATGCCAATGTTGGCAACCCCAAGACCGTGACGATCACTGGCCTTAGCCTCACTGGTGCTAATGCTAGCAACTATTCGCTAAACGCCGTTACCACAACAGCTGCTATTACCGCAGCAACACAGGTACTGACCTTCACCTTATCGCCATCCACTGTCACAACTGCCGATGGTCCACTAACCATTTCGGCTTCGTCGTCGGCACCAGGCGCTACGATTTCGTTTGGTAGCGGCACTCCATCCGTTGCGACCATCAGCGGCACTACCGTGACACTTACCACAACGGGGGGTAGCACCATCTTCACAGCTACCTCTGTTGCAGCCAATTATGCCAATGCAACCGCCACCCAGACTTTGACCGTTGTTGCAGCAAACTCAACCTCAGGCAACCTTGTTACTTGGCCAACAGTAACGTCAGCACAGGCGTCTAATATCCCAATGGCCATCGGTACGCCGTTGACAGGAATCAATACCGCCTCTACATCTGTTACTAGGGTTGGTCTAACCTATACTTCTAGTGGTAGCCGTTACAACTCATCTGGCTGGAACAACTCTGCTAACTATGTCCGGATCTTGGTTACCGCTACTGACTGTTATCGCCTGAACTTGAATGGTGGTACAATTTCCATCCCGATGGGGTCATCAAATCAAGGTCCTAACAACTATCGGTTATTCTCAAGTGTTGATAACTATACGACTGCTATCGCAACCCTCAACACCAACTGCTCAAGCACAACTGCCAACAATGTTACCCTTCCTAGCACAGGATACAACGGTCTTGCCTCTGTCGAGTTCAGAATCTATGGTGGTACTCAGCAATGTAATACTCCTGCCTCTGCGGTAACTCCTGGCGGCACTGGTGGACCAGCTTCAGTTACGCTCAACGGAGTTGCAGTTGCAGCCACGATCTTGCCCAGCGGCAGCACTTCTGCTCTCACAACCACAACAGGCACCGCCTCAGCTGTGACCTCTGCTTTTGTGGCCGGTAGCAACATTGCAACCACTACCCCAAACATCACGGTTACTGCCCCAACAGGATATGAGGTTTCGTTGACAGAAGCCAGTGGCTTTGCCAGCTCGGTCAGCATTACAGGATCAGGATCAGTAGCCAATAGGCAGATCTTTGCCCGTCTGCTTAGTAGCAATGAACCAGGGGTATATAGTGGCAATATTAGTCTTACTGCTTGTCAAGCCGTTACTAAAACGATCCCGATCACAGGTACGGTCTATCCTGCGAAACCGGCCATCACCCAAGGTGCAACCGCAACAGTTTGCCAAAACGGCACGCTTAATCTATCCGTCCCGAGCCTTGCAGGCTATACTTATGCCTGGAGCAACGGTAGTTCTGGTGCAAGCATTGCCTATCCAACTAGCACTGCGGGCATAAACAACATCACGGTCACATCCACCCATACGGCCTCTGGCCTATCGAGTGCTGTTAGCGAAGGGATCGAAGTAGCGGTCTATGCCTTGCCATCTACCCCCTTGCTTTCAGCAGCTAACAATGCTGAGCTTTGTGCGGGCTCTGTGGTCAGCATCACCAATACTGTTGCCTGCCCTACCTGTGCCTATGCCTGGAGCGATGCAAGCACTGGCACTACTCGGACTGTATTGGTCGGAAGCAATAACCTCTCAGTAGCTTCAACCAACCCTAACAGCTGCGTTGCCAATAGTGCCGCGATCACGGTAACTGGTTTGGTGAGCGGTACATGGCTTGCCTCTAGTTCCGAATGGTCTAATGCTAACAACTGGTGTGGTGGTGTGCCAACGGCCACTACCGACCTTATTATCCGCTCTAATAGTACAACGGTCCCAACAGTTGTTACCCCAACATCTGTCTGCCGTAGCCTCACAATTGGCACTGGCAAAACGGTCAACATCAACAATGGTGGCAAGCTGACCTTGTTCGGAAACCTATCAGGTGCTGGCCAATTGGCTGGCGCCTCTGGCAGCGAGCTTGAGCTCAATGGTGTGTCGGCTCAATCGATCGGCAAAGTGGCTGTTGGCTCGCTGACTGTCAACAACACCAGTGGAGTAAGACTCACCGAGGAAGTAACTATCGCCGATGGTCTGGTCCTTGCCAATGGCAACTTAAACGCTACCGCTGCCCCACTAACATTCTTGCCTACGGCTTCTAGTCCGGTTGAAAGTACCAACAATCGTATTATTGGTCGTGTTCGGGGCCGTGGCCGGAACGTTGGCACTGGGGCCTTACACTTCCTGGGTGTTGACCTGGCCGCTGGTGCTGATGACCTTGACACTGTGCTGGTCGAGCGTCGTGATGAAGCCGCCACAAATGGATCGTCATCAGGCATTGGGGCAACGTGGTCTATCCGTGCCCATCGTCAGCCTGTGGCTGGTCGCCAAGTGACACTCAGCTGGTTGGCAGCCCTCAACAATGGCAGCCGTATGTCAGCCATCCAGGTTTGGCGCAAACCCGAAGGTGGTGCTACATGGGTAAAGGTGGGTAACCTCCAGAATATCGCCACAACGACCAACGGTTTCCATAGCATCACTGTCCTGACAGATGGCTTTAGCGACTGGACCTCAAGTGATGAGGATAACGTATTGCCAGTTTCGTTCACCTCGTTCCGTGGCAAAGCCCAAGTGGGTGGCA
>CANHWS010000148.1 GCA_947464365.1 Cytophagaceae bacterium
AAGATCGTGCTTAGCTAGTTGGTGGTTTGACTTAAAAACTCCACCTTTAGTAAACCTAAACCTCGTGACATGAAAGCCATCCTAACCCTAGTTTTTGTTTTTAGCTGCGCACTTGCTTGGGCCCAGGTTGATCTTTACCCATCTGTGACATTCAGAGGCCATAAGTATGGTGTGCATGGGGTTGCGATATCTCCTGATGGCAGCAAAATACTGACGATATCTGGAGACAGTATTGCCTTCCTTTGGGACAATAAAGGCAATAAGCTCGCAAGCCTCAAAGGTCACATGAGTAAGTTGAGGACAGGTATTTTTTCCCCTGACGGAACCAAGATGTTGACATCATCATATGACGCTACGGCTCGTCTTTGGGATCTGAAGGGCAAAAATACCGCCACATTCATTGGGCATTCTTACTGGTTAGAAGGCGCGGTTTTTTCGCCTGATGGCAACAAGGTGCTAACGGCCTCGAATGATAATACTGCCCGACTTTGGGACCTACAAGGCAACACCCTCGCAATTTTACGTGGACATAAGGAATATGTGACCTCAGCAGTTTTTTCTCCTGATGGCTCTAAAATTGTGACCTCATCTTATGACAACACAGCACGGATCTGGGATCTGGAAGGTAAAACGATTTCGACGCTAACAGGGCACAAAACTTGGGTACTTACGGCTGCATTCCCCCCTCAAGGAGACAAGATCTTGACCACCTCGTGGGACAGTACAGCACGCCTTTGGGACATTAAAGGCAACACGACAGCAACTTTCAGCGGTGGAAAAGGCAGGGCATATCATGCTGTTTTTTCCCTGGACGGGACCAAGGTATTGTTAGCCTGCCCTAACAATACTGCCCGCCTTTTTGATTTAGAAGGCAATACCCTAGCAACTTTCCGAGGGCATACCAAGTGGGTATCACATGCTGTATTCTCGCCTGACGGCACCAAAATAGTGACCTGTGCTGGGGATGGCACTGCACGCCTTTGGGACCTACAAGGCAATACCCTCGCCATATTTAGGGGTATGCAGTACAATGTCGCAACAGCAACATTTTTCCCAGACGGTAACAAGGTTCTGATAGAAGCATCATCAGACTTAACAGCCCGTATCTACGACCTACCTAAAAACCTTGGGGCAAAAGCTGCTAACAACCCATTATCAAAGAAGAGCAAGAAATTACTGAAGAATAAATAGTAGTTTGGATGAACTCCGAACTAAACATCCGCTAAGTTCCCAATACCCACATCTTTGATAAGTAAAGCTCCGTGATATGAAAGCCCTCCTGATCCTTGTATTTGTGTTTTATTCGTTGGTGTGCTGGGGGCAGGAGACTGACACAGCATTTGAAATCTATGGTACAATTATGGATGGTAAAACCAAAGACTACCTTGGTTATGTGGATATTTTCACTAGTAATCAACCGACCAATGAATGGACTGGGCATAGAGGCGATTACTATGGTAGGTTCGAAATAAAAGTCAGGCGAGGTGAGGTCCTTAAGTTCAGACATCCTGGATATGACCCCGAAAATGTAACAATAAATGAACCTGGTAGCCACTATATCTATTTATACAGACGTGGAACGCAGCATAAAAAGGATTCTCAAATCATAAATACTAACCAAGTATTAGTGACTAAGTTTAATAACTTGAATAAACTTTTTAGTCCGGTAAGAGAATTTTTGGGAAAGGGAGGTGTCTTTTCGCAAGATGGTACAAAGGTCCTAACAGTGTCTGGTTCGCAATACCAGTTCTGGAATACAGAGACAAAGAAGGTGGTAGATGACACCTTAATTAAGCCGAGCAAAACCAAATCGGCAATATTTAGTGTAGAAACGAAGCCAGAATGGGTACCAATGGCCAATTGTGCCCGTGTTTGGGATTTAAATGGTGAGTTACAATTAGTGTTATCAGGCCATAGTGACGAGGTTACATGTGCAACATTTTCAAGAGATGGGAACAGAATTTTGACTGGCTCCAAGGATGGCACGGCACGGTTGTGGGATTTAAGCGGACAAAAGCTTTCGGTTTTCAAAGGAGATGGTCAATCAGTATTTAGGTCAGAAGTTGTGTCAGTAGGCTTTTCGCCTAAAGGCGACATGGTCTTGACAGGATCATCTGATGGAACTGCCAAATTGTGGGATCTATCTGATGGGCTGATCCGCACCCTTTCAGGGCACAGTCAAAGTGTCACATCCGCTATTTTTTCCCCAGACGGCACCAAGATATTGACAGCTTCCTATGATACTACCGCCCGTCTTTGGGATTTAAACGGTAGGATCATCACCACCTATACTGGGCATACTGACGTGGTAATGTCTGCCGTTTTTTCACCCGATGGAAGTAAAGTGTTAACGGCCTCACGTGACCAAACTGCGGCACTGTGGGACCTAGAAGGAAATCGTATTAGTGAGTATATTGGTCATTCTGATGAGGTTAGTTTTGCAGGATTCTCATCAGACGGTAACCTTGTTTTAACAAGTTCATCAGATGATTCAGATCGGATTTGGGAATTGAAAGGAGGGCAACTATTTGTAAATTATAGCCGTTTGTATTTACAGAAGTTTGATTGGAATACAGATGGCACTAAGGTGTTGTTTTCTAGTAAATTGAAGTGCGCCCTCTACAGTGTCTTAGAAAAATTTCGAACAGATATACGATCATTAGTAAAAGATACAACCTCTGCAAGTACAAGCGCTGGCAAAAAAGGATTACAAATTCCTGCAATAGAGGCACCACCTATCCTTCGTCCTTATTTAATCATTGAAAATCTTGCCCTTAGCGGATTAGGCCCCAACAAGATCCAGGAAGCAAATGAAAAGCCTATTGTTACCGCCACTGTACGTAATCTAGGCAATGGACCCGCACATGAAATTACTGTGTATGCATATAGTACCCATCCAGGCTTCTATAGTCGACCTAAAACTATAAATGCATTAGATCCTGGTGGAAGAACAAACATACGTATAGATGTCGAGCCTATTTGGGAGTTAAAGGATGGAGTACAAACACTCAGCTTGAGGGTCAAGGACAAAAATGATTATGATGCCGAACCTGCTTTACTAACCTACAGGACCTCATCGTTTAGTAGGCCTGTATTACAAATAGTTGAGCATCAGTTTTTATCAGATGGGAAGGTGATCAGAAATGGCCAGCCAATCACCCTACACTGCACTGTCTTTAATAATAGTACCGTAACAGCAAAAGGCGTAAAGGTATCTTTTGCTGTCCCAGCCAATACTATGGCATTAAGTAATGCTTCTTTTACCTTAGGTGACCTAGAAGACAGAGAAGATGGCGAATTGGCATTTAAGTTTCGCACAACAAAAGGCTACACTAAGCCCAAAATCACAATTATTATGAAGGTTACAGACTCAACGGGAAAATACACCAAGACAGTGCCTATGACTGTGGCAATTAATGAGGTTGTGGCAGAGGCAAGTAACTATGAGATCAATCCATCGATCACCTTAACTAGTCCGGACAGTAATTTAGTGATAGCTTTATTTTCACCTGATGGTAAAAAAATCCTAACGCTACATCAGGACAGCGCCAAACGGATAAGGCGTAATGAAGAAAGATACTTAATGCATAGTTGGTTTGTTCATACCATTGATCTTGAGGCTGATAGTAGCAATCCACAAAATAGTCTATATGACATTACGGCCCAACTATGGTCATTGCCTACGAATTTGGATTCAGCGCCACAAATAATTTCAAAAGTGAAACTTAGGGGACACAAGGCTAGTGTCACATCAGCAATCTTCTCACCAGATGGAAGCAAGATATTAACCCAATCACTAGACCATACGGCACGCCTTTGGGACCTAAAAGGCAACGTTCTTACAACATTCAACAATAATAAATACGACATAGAAGAAGTTGAATTTTCACATGATGGCAGTAAGCTTTTAACAACTATCTATGGCAGACACATGCAAATCTATGACTTACAAGGCAATCAACAGGCCACGTATGAATATAAACCTTTAAATCTAACGGACCAAGTCGATTCCTTGAATAGCGATTGGACTATAAACCCCTCCACGGACAGCCTGTTCAGCATTATCTACCTTAATGGCAAGCAAACTGCTATTTTCAGTGGCAATAAATATTATACTGGAGAATATCTTTTCTCCCCAGATGGCAAGAAGGTTTTAATAAATTCTAAAGATAGTACGGTACGACTTTTCGATATTAAAGGTAATCAACTAGCCACTTTCCGTGGACATGAAGATCGTGTTTGGTCTTATGTTTTTTCCCCGGATGGACAAAATGTTTTGACCACCTCAAAAGATAAGCAGGCACGTCTTTGGGACCTTAAAGGGAAGTGCCTTGCAACTTTGAGTAATCCGGCTTCATGGATAGAGTCGGCTATCTTTTCTCCAGATGGAGGGATGATTCTTACTAGTTCCTATGGCCATGTTCGTCTTTGGGATCTCAGTGGCAAGTGTATTGCTAGATTCAAAGGATTTACTTGGGCTATAAAATCGCTAAACTTTTCACCAGATGGCACCAAGATTCTCACAATCCATTATGATGATACTACACATATTTGGGACATACCCAAAAATCTACTGACTAAAGCAACCGTCATCAGTCCTGCTCAAAAGAAAAGGAATAAGGTTGGTTTGGGTAAAAGGTAGTAGTGGTACTTTGTCTGAACTCGGATTCATCGGATTAGACGGATTTTTGTGATTCGTTTGTACTATTCGCTCATAGGCGGCATCCCAAGGGCAGGATTGATTTTGCAAACCCATCCCATTAATCCTTTACATCTTATTTCTAAAATCCGAGTTCAGACAGGCACACAAGCCCATCCCATAAATCCAGATTCAGACAAGTCACAATTACTCCGCCACAGCAACTTCAAGCCAGCAGTCAGCAAGTTGGAGGGTGTGCGTGGCATTGACATAATCGGCTGGGGAGGCGGTATGCACATTGATGTATTGCTGCGGGTGCCGCTCGGTGATCGGGAACCAAGAGCTCTGGACCTGCAACATCAGCCGATGGCCAGGCAGCAGGGTATGGCAAATGTCATTTAGGTCAATGACAAGCTCGGCAGGTTCGCCCGGGGTGAGGGGTGTAGGGTTGGCCCCGCCATTGCGATAACGGGCCCGCATGGCATCCCAGCGCAGCAGCTGTTGGTAGCCGCCTGGGTGGTAATTGCTTTTGGGGTTCGGCACGGGGGCGAGGTTGCTATTGGCCTCAGGCACATCTGGATAGACATCAATCACCTTGACAAAAAAGTCGGCATCCGTGGCAGTGGAGCGCAGTTTGAGGTGTACACGGGCCTTGCCGCTGACGGTCAAGGATTTCATCAGGGGTTGGGTCTGGAAGGAAAGCACATCGGGGCGTTTGGTGTTCGGGCGTTGGTCCTCCAACATATATTCTTTCTCGAGGCCTGTACTAAGCACGGCGGAATGTGGCACAGGGTGCAACGGATCAGCGAGGTAGGAGGCGGTACTTGCTGGTTGGTCTTGTTGCTCACGACGGAGGGCCCCACTTTGCTGCGGAAACCACTTGACGACTGTTGTAGGTTTTCCCCAAAGTGTTTTGTGGGCAGGCCATTGGTTAAATCGCTGCCAGACGTTGCTGCCACCTTCAAAAACGTGGACGGTGGAAATGGGCGCACGGGCTCCAGAAGCCTCTGCACTGTTTTTGGCGTTACTGATGCCCTCTAGGTAGTGCTGGAAGAATGGGAACTCGACATTCTGTTGGTACCAATGGCTGGTGGCCGCCCCAAACCGAACCGGCCCAATCGCCTTGCCCGAGTCGCGCGCCCATTGCCCATGCCACCAAGGGCCCATAGCCAGATAGGCATGGGTTTCAGGGCTGTTCTGACGGATAGATTGATAGTCTTGCAAGGCACCGAATAGGTTTTCGGTGTCATAAAAGCCCCCTACGATCAAGACCGCGGGCTTAACCCGCCGAAAATGCGGTATCGCATTGCGTGCCTGCCAATAGGCATCATAGTCTTGGTGCGTTGTCAGCGAGTCCCAAAATGGGATCGTTTGCTGTAGGTAAGATCGGCCTAGGTCTGAGGTAGAGCCAGCCTGCAAGAAAAACTGGTAACCATCAGGGTTGAGGTGGGTATATCCCTTGTTGCCTTTAGGGGTTGGTTTGGGCCGTTCTTGCCCAAAACCCGAAAAGAAATTAAAGGCATGCGGGGTCAGGAAGATGCCATGTCGCCTGAAGTCATCCCCTGTCCACCAGTCGGCAACTGGGGCTTGTGGGCTGGCAGCTTTGAGGGCTGGGTGGGCATCTAGCACAGATTGACTGCTGTAAAACCCTGGGTAAGATATTCCCCAAGTGCCAACCCTGCCATTGTTGTTAGGCACATTCTTGACCAACCAATCGATGGCATCGTAAGCATCAGTAGCCTCATCAATCAGGGCAGCTGTTTTGCTACTCATTGGAGATTTGCGGGCTGCTGCAATTTCGGCCACTTGGTTATGTGGGCCTTTGTATGGGCGCATGTCAACAAACTCCCCTTCGGACATGTACTTGCCCCGTACATCCTGATAGGCCACAATATAGCCTGCCCTTACCACCTCAGGATTGGGACCTAGCCAAGGTTTCATGCTATCAGGTTCGTATGGGCCGACACCATAAGGCGTTCGGGTTAGCAGAATTGGATGAGGTTTAGCGTTGTCCTTAGGCACATAGATTACGGTGTAGAGTTTCACCCCATCCCGCATCGGTACCATGGCCACCTGCTTGGTATAGTTCGCACGGATATATTTGGCTGTTATCGGCTGTTTAGCGTCAGGAACTTGCGCATATCCTGCTGAAACCAGACTGATTTGAATGCCAATCAAACAATACAATATACGTGACAAGGTGGACCAATACATTGGCCATGACCCCATCCGGCTGGCAGGAAGAAGCGTTTCAGACATCACAAATTCGGATTATTGGTGTAGGGTAAGGTATCTGATCAATCAGAACATACAGGAAAGATCAACCTAAAGGCTGCGGTCAAAGAAGGCCTTGATGGTCCGGAACAAGTGGACACGATCGGGGCCCAATACGTTATGCGGATGGCCAGGATAGATCATGTATTCGAACAGTTTTTTGTCCTTGATTAGCTGGCTTGCCATTTGCTGGCTGTGCTGCCACAGGACCACGTCATCGACCGTGCCATGGATCAGCATTAGTTTGCCTTTGAGGTTTTTGGCCTGCGACTTGAGGTTGTTGGCGGCATAGCCTTCTGGGTTCTGCTGCGGGCGGTCCATATAGCGCTCCGTGTACATGATCTCGTAAAGCGACCAATCGATCACAGGGCCACCAGCGCATCCTGCCTTGAAGACATCAGGGTGACGGGTCATTAGGCTGGTCGTCATGAATCCGCCAAAACTCCAGCCGGAAACTCCCATACGGGCAGCATCCACAAAAGGCAGTTGTTTCAGGTACTCAACCCCTTTGAGCTGGTCTTGCATCTCGAGTGTGCCTAACTGGCGGTGGGTAGCATTTTCGAAATTCAGCCCACGGTTACCAGACCCACGCCCATCGAGTGTGAAGACGACATAACCTTCCTGCGCAAAGTGGTACATCCAGAGGTCTGCGGACATATTGAAGCCATTGGTAACCAGCTGCGCATGTGGCCCGCCATAGACATAAACAATGGTTGGGTAGCGTTTGCCAGGCACCATATTGGCGGGTTTGATCAGGCGACCATGTAGTGGGGTGCCATCCTCAGCTGTGAGCCGTACTAGCTCTGGCTTCGAGACATTGTTTTCGGCCAATGGGTTAGCGGCACGGTAGATTGAACTAGGTTTGGACTTGGTCTGCTGATCCCAGATCAGGACCTCGTACGGCATATCTGGATTACTGTAAGCATCAACCATATAACGACCAGATGGGCTTGCCTTGCCGACGTGTACGCCTGGGGAATTAGCATCAATATCTTGCAGTTGCGCGGGTTTGCCACTCATGACCGTGACCCTCGCCAAGTGTTTATCCAAGCCTACGTTGGCCGTGATCTGACAATTTACGATGGCCGATTTACCCTCTTGGGCGATGCTACTGACCTCCAAAACGTCAAAATCTCCTTTTGTGAGCTGCTGGACTACTTGCCCATCTTTGTGATAGAGATAGAGGTGATTATGACCGTCACGCTCGCTCATCCAGACGAAGTGATCGGCCCCAGACCCAGCCGCAAACTGCAGTGCCTTAGGCATAAACATCGGTCCATGTTCGGGCTCAACATATTTGGGATGCCGCTCTTCAAACAGGGCTTTGTCAAAAGCACCCGTGCTGGCCACAAACCGCAAGAGTTTCATGTGGTTTTGGTCCCGATTGACGACGGCGATGTAGATAAAGGCGTTATCAGGGCTCCAGGTGATGTTTGTGAGGTATTGTTCTGGGTCGCCAAATCCGTTGGCCCCAGGGTTGATAAATACGGTGGCCTTGGTACTGAGGTTGTAGACCCCAAGGGTGGCATGGTGGCTAGCGGTGCCAGCCATT
>CANHWS010000149.1 GCA_947464365.1 Cytophagaceae bacterium
AAAAATAGGGCTACTTGCAGATCTACCTGTTTGCCTGTGACATCCTTAAGGGCACTTTGGGCCAGTTTCCAGCGTTGTTCGGTTTCTAGTTCTAGGGCCATAAGGGCAGGTTGATTGGCTCAGGTGGAGGCTTGGCGGTTGGAGGAAATTATGCCTTCAGGTTGTGTTATGGGGCGCCATTTAAAGCTATAGCTACCGACAATTAGTGCAATGTAAGCGACCAAGCAGTATTAAAGAGTCTTAGGTTGTCAATGAGGCGACCATATAGACCTTGAAGCCCCCAAAATTACGTCAACCAAGCCAATATCATAACCTTATAGGTTTGTTAAGGTTGTAGTTAACAGAGTGGGTAAAATCAAAAAGGCGATCCAACCAATGTCGGAACGCCTTGTTAGGGACTACAATACTAGTTAGCTGGTATAAAATTTTGAGGACGCTTATTTACATATGACGCCAGACTAGTCGGCGTACATGGATAATGTCGATTTTAGGTCCTTGCGCGCTAGGTGTATTCTGTTCTTGACGGTGCCGATAGGGATGTTTAGTTTCTCGGCGATCTCATGGTATTTGAATCCACGGAAATACATCATAAACGGAGCACGATGGTTTTCGTCTAGGTTGCCAATGGCGTTGTTGATATCCTCCATCGCGAATTGCGAGTTGGCCAGGTTGTAGGTCACGCTACCTGACGAATTGATGTAGTGTAGATTGTCGGTCGTGTCGATGAAAGTACGCTTACGAACCAACCGTTGATAGTTGGTGATAAACGTGTTTTTCATGATCGTGTACAGCCATGCCTTCAGGTTGGTGCCATCCGTAAATTTATCACGGTGCATCAGTGCCTTGATCATGGTGTCTTGCAGCAAGTCATTAGCATCCTCAACGTCTTTGGTGAGACGCACGGCAAAAGGCTTGAGCGCTTTGCTGGTTTGTGAGATGTTATAGTTGAATTCGATGGCTGTCATGTCCGATCTGGTTTTGTTGAGTCAAAGGTCTTTAAAGTTAAACAAACTACCAAGCGTATGTTTAATATTTTTTGGTAATGGTTAAACAAAAAGGAACCCAAATTTTCGCCAAATGACTCCAAATGGCAGATTTTGATGGTACTAGGGCAGATAATCACCCTAATTTTACTAGCCTCATAATGGGGTAGAATACCTAATAATGAGTAGTTGTACTTAATTAAAAGTGGCTTTTTTGGTACCTTCAGCCGCAAAAATGCTCAATTCCTGAGGGATAGGGTTTGGGCTGATCTACTGATCGCGACCAACTTGATCCGCACCTTGGGTTTGTTTACCCTGTGCCGTGCAAAGATCAAGCCCCAATCGGTGTGGATGTACAGGCTGTATTAAACAAAAGTGTCTTGACCTTATAACTAACGCTAGACAATTGAAAGCCAAAGCGTCTCAATTACCATCGCGTTCGTTTGGGCTATTGGTCCGTTGGTGGCTATCTTGCAGTGCCAGCCTTCTAATGCCGTGTAAAGACGATGTAGGTATCCTTCCGGATTGCCTTAGGGTTAGGCAACGTGTTCAACCATCACCACCATGCTCCAAACGGATCCTCAATCTTTAGAAAAGTTAGCCCAGTCCGCGGCTGTTGTTGTCAGGCAGGCAGCTGATTTTTTGCGTAAGGAAGCAGCCTCTTTCAGTTGGGACAAAGTGGAGTACAAGGGCCTAAATGACCTTGTGAGCTATGTAGACCGCGAAACGGAACAACTACTGGTTGCCGGCTTGGCTGGTATCGTCCCTAATGCTCAGTTCCTGACAGAGGAGGGAACTGTCGCTCAGGCTGCCGAATCAGCAGATAACCCTTATTGGATTATCGATCCCCTAGACGGCACAACTAACTTTACACACGGCTTGCCACCCTATGCAGTATCCGTAGGTCTATACTACCACGGTGAGATTGTGGTAGGTATTGTGCACGAGGTTACCCATGATGAGCAGTTTGTGGCCTGGAAGGGTGGAGGATCTTGGTGCAACGGACGCCGGCTTCAGCTTCCGCAATCGGGCGAGCTTGGTCAAGCATTATTGGCGACGGGTTTCCCGTATAATATCTTCAGCGGTCTGGATGCTTATC
Organism: Cytophagaceae bacterium; assembly: GCA_947464365.1. GTDB lineage: Bacteria > Bacteroidota > Bacteroidia > Cytophagales > Flexibacteraceae > CANHWS01. The sequence continues at coordinate 2,083 of CANHWS010000149.1, forward strand.
TGGACATATTGGCAGAGCTAATGGTTAAGTGTCATGGATTGCGCCGTATGGGCAGTGCTAGTGTTGACCTAGCCTATGTCGCAGCAGGGCGTTTCCAGGGTTTTTTTGAGTATAACCTAAAGGCATGGGATGTGGCCGCAGGGATTCTATTGGTCCAAGAGGCCGGTGGGTACGTTTCCGACTTCGTGGGAGGCAATAACTACCTTTTTGGCAAACAAATTGTAGCGGCAGGCTATGTCCATCCGGACCTCCTAGCTGTAGTCAAATCACATTGGCCAAAATCTGGCCTTTGATCTGCAACTAATCAGTAGGTGCCTTATCTACAGGGACCTCAAAACCAATCAAGATTGCCAGGTGCTACTCTGGCTGATCATAACAAATTAACGAACCAACTCCTCACAATGAGCCTAAAAACACAAATCGACGCCGACATCAAAACAGCCATGTTGGCCAAAGACAAAGACGGACTGCGTGCCCTCCGTGGCATCAAGCAGCTGATCTTGCTTGAAGAAACTAAGGAAGGAGCTGCCGGTGGGGACCTAACTACCGACCAAGAGCTTAAACTGCTGAGTAAGGCCGTCAAGCAACGGAAGGACAGCGCCGATATTTTTACCACACAAAATCGGCCTGACCTTGCTGAGCCAGAATTGGCCGAGGTTGCCATTATTGAGCGTTATCTGCCCAAGCAGCTCTCTGCAGAAGAAATTGATGCAGCCATCAAGCAAGTTATTGCCGAGGTGGGTGCTACTAGCATCAAGGATATGGGTAAGGTGATCGGTGCGGCCAATAAAGCTTTAGCTGGCCAAGCCGAAGGTAAGACCATTGCTGACGCTGTCAAACGGCTATTGGCCTAGTGCCCTTAGTAAACTAATTATGGCAATGACCTTTGGCTGATACCCATGGTTTTAGGCAAAGTTCCGTTAGTGGCTTGACATAGGCTACCATAAGTCCGTACTTTTGACACTAATCGTGCTCCAAGCAAAGCCATCCTATTTCGATTTTTCTACCTGATAGACAGCAAGCTAAACTGGCATCTGGTTTTGTTTTCCTACTATTATCACCAACCAAGCACTACCTGAATTTTTATGTCCCAAGCCCTCTTAGATACCATTCCTTCGGTCGACCTTGCAGAGTTCACCAGTGGGGATCCGGCTCGCAAAGCAGCTTTCGTTGCTGCCCTCGGCGAAGCCTTTACTAATATCGGTTTTGTTGCGGTCAAGGGCCATGGCCTTAGTGATGACCTGCAAAAGCGACTTTACGGAAATAGCCAAGCCTTTTTTGACCTGTCTGATGAGGTCAAACAGAAATATGAGCACCCTGAAATTGGCTACCAGCGTGGCTATACTGGCCGTGGTAAGGAAAGCGCCAAAGGTAGCAGTACCGGCGATCTGAAAGAGTTCTATCACTTTGGTCAAACTGTGACCGATGGTGACCCGATCGCCAAGGAGTATCCAGAAAATGTTTTGGTCGAGGAGCTACCTGCCTTTAACGAAGCAGCCCTCGAGAGTTATGCAACGCTCGAAAAAGCTGGCAAAAACTTGCTTCGATCAATCGCCATTTACCTAGACTTGGCCGAGGACTTCTTCGAGGACAAGGTCCATAATGGCAACAGCATCTTGCGTCCTATCCACTACTACCCAATTCAGGATCCAGATAGCGTTCCAGCCGATGCTGTTCGCGCTGCAGCACACGGGGATATCAACCTGATTACCTTATTGATGGGGGCTAGTGCCGAAGGCCTGCAAGTGCTTCGTCGTGATGGTTTCTGGATCCCGATCACTGCACTGCCAGACCAGGTTGTGGTCAACGTAGGTGATATGCTCGATCGCCTCACCAATCACAAACTCAAGAGTACCATCCATAGGGTAGTCAACCCTCCGCGTGAGAAGATGGGCAACTCTCGTTACAGCATCCCTTTCTTTATGCACCCACGTAGCGAAATGGACTTAACCTGTCTCGAAAGCTGCATCGATGCAGAGAACCCCAAGTTATATAATGACCTCACGGCTGGGGCTTTCCTTGAGGAGCGCCTAAGGGAGCTAGGCTTGCGGAAATAATGAGCAATCAAATTTCAGCAGGACACTAAGGTAAAACCACCTATCGACAGGCGCCTCAATTGCCAATTTCGATCGGTGGTTTTCTCCTTTTCTTATAGACTTTTCTCGGGTTTGGTCATGACCAAGGACAGAATCTGGAGTTACTTTGATGCTTCCGGCGGTATCCAACAATGTTATTCTGTGCGATTCTATGGAGGCTTCTGGTTATTATTGCTCCATCATTAACCCAACTATGATATCAACACCAAATCAGGACCAATCGTACGAACCACATTCGCTATTTGGGGCTTTGTGCAAGGTTGTGGGCATGACTAGGCTTGTTGCCTTGATGTTGATGGTCAGCCTTGCCATTGGCAGCTATGCACAGGAAATTAAGCAATCGGCTCTGGAGGATGTGGTCATCATGCAGGATGGCACCTCGGCCCAATGTCTGATTACAGCAGTAGATGCTCAAACAATCCAGTATCGTAACCTAGCTAATCAAGTAACGAAGGTCAATGTAGCGGATGTCCTAACTTTTTATGTTGGATCGCAGGCTAGGCTAGAGGCACTCAGTGTTCCGACCGCAGTATACGTCCAGAAGTATCAAAATGCGCAAGACCTGTTCCTGTTGCAGTCTGGCAAAAGGTTGCTAACAACTTTGCTTGACATCAATAGTCTTTACTTTGTGGTCCAGCGCAGCTTGCAGGATACCACCCGGCTCGACATCCCGATAGACTCGGTTGTGTCGTTTAATACCAATAAGCCATTCCTGAAACGGGCGTTAGAGGATTTTCCGTCCGTCAATAGGCTATATGCACCCATTCAGGATCTTGACAAAATTGCCCAGAAGGACCGTGGTACAACCAACTGGAATGCGGACTACATTGTGCTCCGGAACGGCGATGTCGTCCGCGGGGTGATCATTGATGCAGATTCAACATCGTCATTGACCTACATTCCGGCCTATTTTGCTGAGCATAGTTTCCGACCCATTACTCTGCCATGGTCTGCCATTCGTGGCATAGACTACTGGCCAGATCCTAACCCATTTCATGAGCCTCGTTGGTACAAACACACGCGACAATACCAAGAGCCAATCCTGAAGTCGGTCCTAACTCGCGAGATCGATGGTAACTCCCAATTTATTCTGACAAAACTGCCTGATGAACAACGTGTAGCCGCCTCTAAAATGCGCTGGAAGCTACTGGAGGGTACCGTGTTGCTAGCTGGTGGATTTTGTACCTTTGGCTGGGGATACCAACAGCTGGGCATTAACCAACGTGCCAGTAATGATCCAGGTGTGGTCGCTTCATCTGTCGGGATGGCTGCCGGCCTTGCTATCATGGGTGTGAGCTATTACAGCCTTGCAGAGGGTATCCATAACATCAGGGTTTATTTCCGCCTCCGGCACATCCAGAAGACCTTGCAGATCACGCCAACTGGTACTGGTGTCAGTATGCGATATCGGTTTTGACGCTCAGTACCAACTATCCTGCTGGTCGATTGGCGCAGATAGTCCTTGGTCCCCCCATGTGATATCTGGTTAACCAATAGCTTGGCCTAAATTGGACCCACAATCAGTCATTATAAAAGGCCTCCACTTTCCGTGCCTCTAACAACTCCAGCCTCAAACGCGCCGAAAACGCCTAAAGTTGATCCAAACGCGTCTCGCCTTGGCATCAAAAAAATGCTCTCCATTGGGTTGCCAGTGGTATTTGCAATTGGCTTGTTTTGGTACGTTTATCGCAACTTTTCGGTTGTTGAGCTCAAAGCATCACTATCGGCGGCTAACTATTGGTTGCTGATAGGATCCTTGGTACCCCTAGCAGCTAGTCACTACCTTAGGTCCCTTCGTTGGCGCCAATTGCTGGCCCCGTTAGGATACCGACCTCCTATATCCCAAATGTTTGCAGCCGTGATGTCTGGCTATACCGCCAACTTGATTCTGCCTCGTGCGGGGGAGGTCCTTCGCTGCACGATCCTACAGAAGACCGCAAACGTTCCGACCGAAATCAGCCTTGGTAATGTTCTTGCCGAGCGTGTGCTGGACCTTGTGATGTTAGGCCTATTGACGGTCTTGGCCTTAGTTGTAGAGTATGAGCGCTTATCTGCCTTTTTGGGCTCATTGGTCATGACCAAACTGGCTGGCAGTGCTATAACAAGCGGAGTGGTATGGTCGTTTGTCGGTGGTGGCTTTGTGATTGTCGCTTTTGCCCTAACCCTGCTTTATACCTTTCGCAACCACCGCATTGTGGTCTTGCTATGGGGCTTTCTAACCCGTTTGTTTAACGGATTGGTCAGCGTTAAGGACGTACAGAATCTGCCCCTTTTTATGCTGTATTCTATCTTAATTTGGCTGGGCTATTACCTCAGTAGTGCGATGGTGCTATATGGGTTTTCCCCAACCGCCGATCTGCCTGTGGCTTCTGCCCTCGTCCTAAATGTCATTGGGGCATTCGGGATGGTAGCTCCTGTACAGGGGGGCATTGGTGCCTACCACTACATGGTCTCCACTGGGCTAACAGCAATCTATGCTGTTGAGACCAAGGATAGCCTTGGTCTCGCCTTCTTGCTGCACACTTCCCAAATGTTGTTCACGCTGGTGCTAGGTGGTGTTTGTTTCTTGTGGTTATCACAGCAGACAAGCAAACAAAATACAGTGTCCTCGACCACAAAGCCTGCGACATAACCTGTTCTAGCCCCCTCTAGCGGATCTATCTAGCTTGTTTACCAAACACGATCAAAACCACTGCCTCAGATGTTAGTTGCCTCCGACCTTGTGAAACATTACGGCCCCGTTCAGGTACTGAAAGGCGTTAGTCTTAGCGTTGCCAATGGCGAGATCGTGAGTATTGTGGGGGCAAGCGGGGCCGGCAAAAGCACCTTGCTTCAACTATTAGGCACCTTAGACAAAGCAGATGGCGGGACGATCAGCATTAATGGGAATGTTGTGGCGGGCCTTTATGGTAATTCTTTGGCTCGTTTTCGCAACAAGCATATCGGTTTCGTCTTCCAAGCTCATAACCTGTTGCCTGAGTTCAGTGCACTCGAAAATGTTTGTATCCCAGCCTATATAGGCGGTGCTAGCCGGGCCGTAGCCGAACGCAAAGCAACCGAATTGCTCCAGAAATTAGGTTTGGGTCATCGCTTAGACCACAAACCTATGATGATGAGTGGAGGAGAGCAACAACGTGTCGCTGTTGCACGGGCCTTGGTCAATAGCCCATCTGTAGTCTATGCAGATGAGCCCAGCGGCAACCTAGACACACAAAATGCCGAAGCCTTGCACCAGCTCTTCTTCGACCTCAGGGCTGAGATGGGCCAGACCTTCGTGATAGTGACACACAACCAACAGCTTGCTAATCGTGCTGATCGTTGTCTTCGGATGGAAGGCGGTGTGATCGTCAACGGTAGTTAAGTGGTTTCCTTCGCTTTTGCATTGGTTGATACTTTAGCCGAGTTGAGTGCCTGGTGTCAGTAGGGTAGAGGAACTTAAATTCACCCTTTTCAACCGACAGTTTTCTTATCTTGATGGATGTCCAAGCCTAACGACAATACGAGTCAGCCTGCTGAGGTGCTAACTGAACGAGATCTAGTCCTGGATCGACTAAGCTGGTGGTCGTTTGTGGGGATTTTGTTGCTGGCTTTTGCTTTAATGTCGGTGTCTCTAGGGTTCAAGACCATTTTCTTCAGAGACTATGCCATCATCTACGAAGGGGCTTATCGCCTATGGCTAGGCCAACAACCCTATCAAGACTTTGAGATGCCAGTTGGCCCAATTAGTCTGCTAGGTCCTTGGCTGGCCTTCGCAGTCTGGGGGGCAAATTGGCAATCCCTCATTTGGTGTCAGCTTGGGCTCAATGCCCTTGGGCTACTTGCCTTTTCAGTGATTTTGAAACGCCTTGGGCTAGACATCTGGCGATTGGCCCTTGCCTTGGTCACTTGGGTAACCTTCTATACCTGGCCGAACAATTTGCCATGGTACAACACGACTGCCCTCACCCTAGAGCTCTTTACTCTTTTGGCCGTCGTTTGGGTTTTGACTTCAAAACCAACTGGGTCAAAGATCCAGGCATTACTTGGAGCAGTGATATCGGGTATTTGTGCAGGTGGTGTCATCCTTTGTAAGCAAGACTTTGGCCTTTTAACTGCGGCTTTAGTGTCGATATTGGTGCTTGTGTTTCTGAAGGATAGGATTACTAAGATCCGATTTGTGTTGGTGTTCTGGCTAGTCTTGGTGCTCAGCTTTTTGCTTTGTTGTTGGTTCTTGCCATCAGCATTCCTGGCTCGGTTCAATTATGGA
>CANHWS010000150.1 GCA_947464365.1 Cytophagaceae bacterium
TCTGGTAAGCTGACCTCATTCCGTGAGTTAATCGGTTTGTTTACCAAGTTTGCAGGCTATAACCCTGAAATCAAGCCCTTGCTGGACAAGCCAGTGGGTGTGCACTCACGCTATGCCAACATGGACCATGTCAACAACACCTTTGGCTGGTATCCTAAAATTAGCCTAGAGGAAGGAATGAAGCGTGTTTATGATGCCTCAGTGGCCCGCCTTGCAGAGCGCAACAAACAATAGATCTTGGCCGTCATGCTGGTGTCCTATCAGAATTAGAAAGGACACCGCATTTCGCCCATGGCAGGTTAGTCCGTGATTTTGGCTGTATCCAGCCTGGTTAACCTGTCAAAACTATTAGGATGTCCTTTGCGTTAAAGAACAGGAAGACATCATAACAAACAAGCAAGCACGCACCCAAACGGGGCGTTGGCAAGTCATGAACTACACACCATTCGAAGCCACCATAACCAAAGTTACTCAGCTAACTGCAGACACAATCAGCATTGCATTTGAGCAACCGGAAGGCGCCCCCCTGAGCTATTATCCTGGCCAATACCTAACCCTGATTGCCGATGTAAACGGCAATGAGGTCCGGAGAGCTTATTCGCTTTGCAGCAGTACTTATGCCAACGAATTGCCAACTGTTGCTGTCAAAGCAGTGCCCAACGGAGTCCTCAGCACGTACCTATTATCCCAAGCTAAGGCCGGAAGTAAGTTGCGTCTGTTGGCACCTATGGGCCACTTCATGCTCGAGGTCCAACCGCTTAAGGCACGCCATATCGTCCTTATTGGGGCAGGGAGCGGCATTACCCCACTTTATAGCATCCTGAAATCTGTACTGCTAGCAGAGCCAAACAGCCTCGTGACGCTCATTTATGGCAACCGCACTGAGGATAGCATTATTTTCGGTCAGGAGCTATATGACTGGCAACAAAAGTACCCTGCGCGACTCAAGGTCATCAACTGCCTTAGCAAGGCGCCTGAGACTTGGTATGGACCAAAAGGTCGGCTCGATGCCGATTTATTGGCTGAGTTGCTCGAGCAATCTGCACCCGTTATCAGTGTCAGCGAAACACACTATTACCTCTGTGGCCCGGATGGCCTGATGGAAACCGCAACAGCCGAACTCAAAAAGGCAGGTGTAAAACCATATCAGATCCATAAAGAAAGTTTTTTCCATGCGGTAGATGAGGCTGCTCGTGAAGCTGCCTTGGCCGCTGCCGCTGCTGCTGTCACTTCAGCACATGACGACCCTAGCCAAGGACGGGAAGTGCTTATCAAGTTCGAAGGAGACGAGTACACTGTATTAGTTAAACCAGAGGACACGATCTTGAGTGCTGCTCTGGACCAAGACATTCCATTGCCGTACAGTTGCCAAGCAGGGCTCTGTACAGCCTGCCGCGCCCGCTGCATGGACGGCAAGGTTCATATGGATGAGATGGAAGGCCTCAGCCAGTCCGAAGCTGACGAGGGTTATGTCCTTTGCTGCGTTGCCCACCCATTGACTAAGGGTGTCGTGATCGATTATAATGCCTAGCAAGTTATTTCAGTTTGGGCCGACGGACATATCCAATTTTCAACCCTAAGATGTTTCACTAGACACAAAAACTCCCGACCAACGCTTTGTTGATCGGGAGTTTTAGCTTTTAACAGATTTGTATCAGGAAAGTCTAGGCACTTCGGCGGATAAATCGATGGCTTGCTTCAGTTGTGGGATCTGCAGATTTGGGCAACGGTGTTCGCACGATGACACAATCAAACCGCGTTTCGTGTGGGTCATAATTGGTTGTGACCTTATCCAAAACACCTGCGAGCCTGTATGGTTGGCCCAAGATGTTGTTCATGATCACCCCTTGCATGGTGACTAAGGTATAATCACCATTGGCATTTCGAAGCCGGACTATCCAGTCAAACCGTTCGATGTCTTCATAGTTGTTGAGCAACTTAGTCCACGAAGCAACAAAAGGCATAAAGTCCTCGGGATGAATCATGGCACGCACGTCTTGGCAGGTGATCGGCATGTTATGTTGGCCATAGCCTAGCATCTTAGCAAATCCTTCAGACCAAACACAGATGTCATAATCCTGAACCAGAAAACTAGTCGGTAGCTCCCATGTATAGGCCTGTACATCAAATCCTTCGCGGCGGAAATGCCCCATCGGCGGGACATGAGACGGAGTGGCGACAAAGTCATTAAGCGTTGTCCAGAATCCACGCAAACGCATCGGATGACCATTTTCTGTGCGCTCTGTGGCAGCCTCTAGGTCCACCCTAATGTACTCGCCAGTAGATTGTTTCAGGCGACAAACCATCTGGAGTGGGGTCTCACCAGACAAATCTTGGAGATGGGTCCGCAAGACTTGCAAAAATGTAAAACGCTCGTCTGGGTGGAAAAGCTCCAACAAGGCGGCAAAAGTTGTTGCCGGCGGCATTTGGTACCCCAAAGCCTTGCTGCCAACTGCCGAAATCCAGATGGGATGTTTGCCCGTCAGCTGCAAGTCCGATGGCAAAGAGAACTCAAACCATGTTTCTGACCTAAAGGCCTCGCTTTGGTGGCTAGCCTGCATTTCGTTAACAAATGATGGTCGGCTACGAGACAAGCTGATCATTTCTAGCGGCTCGACCAGATCATTGTTGGTTTCAGTCCTGTCCTGTGGCTCAGCATTAAGGTCGGGCAAATCGATTACATGGGCACCGGGCCCGTCGGTATGAACTGCATAATAAGTATTGTTCTCGTCAAAGCCCAGGAAAGTAGTCTCTTGTTCTAGCTCCTCTAAAAGCTCCGCATCCTCTACTACTAGCGACTTGGCCTCGGGCATGGTTGAAAAATCCGTAACAGTCGTAATCCCAAAGTCCTGAACTTCTAGGTCTTCTGGTAACCGGGTTTTGACCTCACGCAAAGGAAGGACAACTTCCTCCTCGTCAAAAAACAGGTCGAGGTGCTCTTCGTCAGGAATCTCGACTGGTTGGGCAAAACTGCTGATGTAAGCTTTGTACTCGTCTGTGGTAAGGGCCGATTTGGTTTGGGTTGCATTGGTATTTACTAGTTGAGGCCTAGTATAACCGAAAAACTCTTGGTCTAGGAATGCCCTCACCGAGCTTAGCTGACCAGGAAGTACAGCCCTTAGGTAATAGAAAACCATACCTACAAAAAACACTAGTATGCTGAAGCAAAAGACAATAATCCCTGCAAGTTGAATATTGCGGGAACGGTCAGCTGCATGACGAAAGGCATTAATGCTGCTAAGTAGCTGGGCATGAAAGGTCTTGACAGAGGCTCTATATTGTTTATACGCCTTCCGGTCAAGCCTTTTCATCGTAGGATCATTAATTAGCAGGGCCTCGTGATACTGCTGAAGGTCATGCCATGAGTCAATGACGGCATCGGCACTTTTGGTAAGGGATGCAACGTTCGAAAGTTTAGAGTCGGCCAGGATCTGTTCGTTATAGACCAGTTTTTGCCAAAATGTTGATTGCAGGTCATTTAAGTAGGCTAGCTCTCCTTTGTACCGTGAATGTGCTCGGGCTACTTTGGTGCCAACAAGTTTGGTACGGGATAATTGCTGCTCCCAGCGGGTGACCCCATGTTCAAACCGCACCATACGGCTGGCCGTGGTGATCAGCTCAATCTCTTCTTGTTGGTAATAGTAGATCACCGACGCCGAACAAATACCCAAGATAAACATCCCAAGCAGGGCACGTAATATCTGCAGTTTTATATCATACCTGCGGGCCAGACGGTTAATGCTGAGTTTTCGGATGGGCATAACAATAGGAGTTGAATGAAGCTGGACAAATGTATTCCCGACATATCCACTAGTCGTAAGCCATCTTGAGGCAAACATTACATCCGTTAGGGATTGCCGAAGGTTACATTTTCGTCATTCTACACCCCAATTATACTTTGTTAATCTGAGATTAAAAAGCAAAGACCTGACAAAAACGACCACATAGGTCATTTAAGAGATCAGACCATTGAACCTAGACATCAGTAGGGAGGGTAGGTTGTTTCAGAAATCTAGCGGACCTTTGCGGCCTGACTTGTCGGCCCATCCTACCCTGAGGAAGGCCTTCGTATCCTCAAGACTAGCAAAATGGTTTCAATTATAATGGGATCGGCCTCTGATATGCCGATCATGGAGCAAGCTGCCGATATCCTCCAGAAGCTTGGTATTCCCTTCGAGCTTGATATTGTATCAGCCCATAGGACACCAGAAAAGATGTTTGCCTACGCCAAAGGCGCACGTGGTCGAGGCGTGAAGGTGGTGGTGGCGGGTGCAGGTGGCGCGGCCCATTTGCCGGGGATGGTGGCTTCTTTGACGAGTCTTCCTGTCGTTGGAGTGCCGATCAAAAGCAGCAATAGCATCGACGGCTGGGACTCAATGTTATCGATCCTGCAGATGCCTAATGGGATACCTGTCGCAACCGTAGCGGTAAATGCAGGTATGAATGGAGGATTGATGGCTGCTCGCATTCTGGGCGCCACTGATCATTTAATTGCTGCCAAACTAGATCAATATCAGGCAGATCTGGCCCAAAAGGTACTTCAGGCATCTGCCTTGCTAAACCCTAAAGACGAGCTCTAGAGCAAATCTGCACGCAAACCAGGTATCAGATTAGCCAAAAGACTACCCTACTTTGGAGTCGATGTTGTAACCTGCTGGCTATAAGTGATGGTGACTGGGAAACGGCGTTCGGATGGCATCAGTTTTTCGAACGTGCTTTTAGACAGTCGGACAACAAGTTTTTCGTTTGGGCCAATCTCTGGCAACTTGCCAACAACCTTAGCATACACTGATAGACCATTGAGGTCGTTCTTGACCTTGAGCACTGAGCCTATTGCAGCAGTGCGGTGTAGACATTGTTGTTTGTTATTGTCATCTTGATCGATGCCCTCAGCAAGCCCTTTTTCGACTTGTTGCACTAGGCCACTTTCTTTGCCGACTGTGGGGGCACCAGCAACAGCTGCAATACTTTCAGGCATTGCCTCCTTGGCAGGCACAGCCCCTGGCTTAGGTGACGGGCTGCTAGTCTTTGGTGCGGCAACCGCAGTGGCCATTGCTACTGGTGGTCCAACAATGATACGCTGCCCTATCCGAATATTTGGGTTGGTCATGTTATTCCACTTCAGGATTTCAGCTACAGTTGTTTTGTAGGTCTTGGCGATCATCCCGAGGGTTTGGCCAACGCCAACAACATGTTGGGCACGGCCTGCCGGATCTGGAGTGGCGGCAGTAGCGCTGTTATCAGGTAGTGGTGCTGGTTTGACAGCTGGTGCTACCTCCTTAGTGGCAAGACCTGCTTTTACTGGTACCTTGATAACCTGATCAACTTTCAGCCCCTCTTGAAGGCCATCATTAAGAGCCCTAATTTCACTAACTGACGCTTGGTATTTACGTGCGATGCCAAACAAGGTCTGACCTTTTTCGACCTTGTGCATCACGACATTCGGATCATTTTGAGCAAATGCAGAGGTTCCCCCTCCTAGTTGGAGAAGGCAAAACAGGACCCCAAAACAAGCCAAACGTGAAATGGTGGTCGAAATAGGGATGGATATTATGGAAAAAACCATGGAGTGATGAAGCAAAACGGTGGACATCTGCAGATCAGGATTGGTAGGCAACCTCAAGCGACATACGTAGATAAAATGGCTAAAGTGCAAATAAATAGCGCGGCGTTAAAGGACAATTACTGGTATCTATCAACGAACATAGTCGGAGGGCCTAGGCCCAAATATACTATCAAAAGTTGGCCAATGAACAGGGACAAGCTAGAGATCTCATGGAGCTGGTTTATCAATAAAGGACTTGGGCGAGCGTCATACGGATCAGACAGGGATCAACCTAGATAATTCAGGTTTGTTGAAGGGTCCCACCTTTACCTTGGTTGCGCAGCTGATTTGGAACAGGCCTGAAGAGAGAAGCTGCTGCCTTCGCCTATCCCCATTCATAGCTGTATGGTAGATCCTAGGGCAAGTAAGGCGACAAAAAATGCGGTAAAATTGCCTAGTTTTGCTTTTGCTGACTGAGGCAAACCTCTGCTAGAGGTTTTGGTGGTTCGCACCTTGGTTCTCAGCTCCTAAAATATCCAGCGCAAAAATGTCTGCAACCGACCGTTACGACCTGATCATTGGGATCGAGGTACACGCCCAGCTTCTGACAGCAAGCAAAGCCTACTCGTCCGATGCCAACGAATTTGGCAGCATGCCGAACGAAAATATTTCTACAATCACATTGGCCCATCCAGGCACTTTGCCTCGTAGCAATGCCAAAGTGTTAGAGTATGCCATCAAGATGGGGCTTGCCCTCGGCTGCGATATTACCGAGTACAACTATTACGACCGCAAAAATTACTTCTACCCCGATCTTCCTAAAGGATACCAGATCACACAGGACAAGACCCCGATTTGCCGTAACGGCCAGGTATTAATAAAACCAAAAGGTGGTGCACCCAAAGTCATAAACCTAACCCGTATCCATATGGAAGAGGATGCGGGCAAGTCCATGCACCTTGCGGGAGAAGAAGACTCACTGATAGATCTTAACAGGGCAGGCGTGCCATTGATCGAGATCGTGAGCGAACCAGAGATATCCACAGCAGAGGAAGCCTATGCCTACCTTACCGAAATCAGGCGTATGGTGCGGTATCTGGATATTTGTGATGGCAACATGGAGGAAGGATCCCTACGAGCAGACGTGAACATTTCGCTTAAACCAAAAGGCCAAGTGGCGTTTGGTAAAAAGGTGGAAGTCAAGAACATGAACTCGTTCCGGAATGTAATGCGCGCCATTGAGCATGAGGTCGAGCGGCAGTCCACAATGCTTGACGCTGGCGAAGAAATTCCGTCCGAAACCAGGATGTTCAATGCCGAAACAGGCCTTACCTACAGCCTCAGGAGCAAGGAGTCCCTTAATGACTACCGTTATTTTCCTGAGCCTGACTTGCAGCCAATCGTTATAGATGCAGCAAGGCTTGCGACCATAAAAGCTAGTCTGCCTGCTTTGCCACAGGCGCTATATGACAAATTCACTGGTCAATTTGGCTTGCCAGATTATGATGCGGGTGTTCTTACAGACACTAAAGAAGTAGCTTTGTTTTTCAGCACAATCTGCGAGCATACCACAAATTACAAAGCCGCCAGTAACTGGGTCATGGGGCCAGTCAAAAGCTACCTGAACGATTTGACTATGTCAATCGAGCAACTGCCCGTTAGCCCCGTAACCATTGCAGCCATCATTAAACTTGTGGATGACGGTAAGGTGAGTTACAGTATCGCTGCCCAGCGCATCTTCCCTGAGCTTGCAAATGGAACCAAGGAATCACCACTAGAAGTTGCCACAAGGCTTAACATCCTGCAGGAAGGTACTGAGGAAGACCTGATGCCGATCATAGCCGAGATCATTGCCAAATGGCCCCAAAAAGTAGCCGAATACAAAAGCGGCAAAAAGGGAATCGTCGGCATGTTCATGGGCGAGCTCATGAAAGCCACCAAAGGCAAATCAGACCCCAAAATGGCCAGTGCTCTTATTGAGCGGATGCTAGACCAACAAGACTAAAGCAGTAAATAAACTCTGCTCCTGGTGCTTAAGCACAACAAAATGAGGAAAAATACGCCATCGACGCTAAACAGGTCAATGGCGTATTTTTTTGAGCCCTAGAGACAAGCTATTGCATCAGCATGCTGGAATGTTGTGCCAGATGGCGTATATTTGCCTACCTATACTTGTGCCCTTTTTGGCAGGCTCGCCTACCTATTGTCACAACAAATAGTCTCCCTTCAGTATCATACCCTCGGTAATCCCAATTTTTCACTGACCATCTGTTTTATGGCCAAGATAATAGCAGTAGCGAACCAGAAAGGCGGAGTTGGCAAGACGACCACGACCATCAACTTGGCAGCTAGCCTCGCAGCTTTTGAATACCGTACGCTGCTGGTGGACTGTGATCCGCAAGCCAACAGTACAAGTGGATTAGGCCACGATCCGAACAAAATCACGAACAGTATCTACGAATGTATGGTCGAGGGCGTGAACCCCAAGGACCTGATTCTGACCACCGCCATTGACCATCTATTTCTTCTACCTTCACACATCAACTTGGTTGGTGCTGAGATCGAGATGATTAACATCCAGGACCGTGAAGAAAGAATGAAGAAGGTACTTGGGCCAGTGCAAGACGATTTTGACTTCATCTTGCTTGACTGTTCTCCATCCCTGGGGTTGATTACGGTAAATGCACTCACGGCCAGCAACTCGGTCATCATCCCGGTGCAGTGCGAGTTTTTTGCGCTAGAGGGCCTAGGCAAGTTGCTTAATACCATCAGGATAATCCAGCAGCGGCTTAATAAGGAGCTGACCATCGAGGGCATCTTGCTCACGATGTATGACTCACGCCTCAAA
>CANHWS010000151.1 GCA_947464365.1 Cytophagaceae bacterium
GGCAAAAAAGCCGGTCCGTACGCCGGGTTTGGTTTGGCGAAAGCTTGTTAGCCTAAAAATGCCGATCTGCCGCCTTACTGGTCGTCCCCCTGCCTTGGGCCCATCAGGGCTTGGCATCATGTTGCCTTCGACGAAGGTGACTTGGCCAATTACTATTCCACTTAACTTTTGGATTTTAATTATTGTCGGAGGGTTTACCAAAATCCAGGTACTGCCATTGTAGCGGTATCGACGACCTAGACGGTAACGATAAAACGGTTTCGGGTGTCTGCCAGAGTAGCGATTGGCCTGCCGCTCATAACGCTTGGATGATTTATTGCCTAAGCCTTGCCCGTGTTTGTGCCCGTGATTTTGCCCTAGTGCCCACCCAAACCCAACGCTACTGAAGACCATCAGCAAGGTCAGGCAGAGGATGGACAACAATTTGGGGAGTGGCTTGATGGCGAGAGGGGGTAGCGATAATTGGGGCATGGCTGGGTCAACACAACAACAATGCCGTTTTGGCCGTGACCCTCAGTTTTAGCCAGTGGTTAACAATTTCACCTTAGCGCATTCCTACCTACCCTTGTCACCGTGACCAAATAAGGGCGCTACCGAAAACCAAGTTCCGAAATCCAGACCTGCCACCGAAATCATGCTTCCCGATTCAGGTATGCCCCAAAATCCGATCAGTACCTACCTCGAGTCTAGGCTTGCAGAATAACAAAGCTTAGATACCCAATTTCATCAAAGGGCTAAAAAAGCATCTGCCTGAGCTTGTGGCATCAAAATACCGCGAGCTCAGGCAGAAGTGAACACCAGGTTTGGTGCTGAGTATGTAACCTGTGGCAATCCTAAGCAAAGCAGAAGATAGGGCAGCTCTGCTCAGGTAACAGGATCGACAGACAACTACTCCTTCACCAACTTCTTGTAAGACACACCATCTGAAGTCAGGACCCTAACGACATAGGTTCCTTTAGCCAGGGAGCTAACATCCAGATTTTCGTGCTGGACATACTGAGATGTAATCAGCGTTCTGCCGAGGTTGTCAATAACATCCACCTGCTTGATATCACCATGGCTCAGTTTAAGCTGCACTGAAGACGAGGCAGGGTTCGGAAGCAGCGTAAGAGCTGGGGTTTCTGTACGGATCAAACTGGTAACAGTGTTGCGGAACTGGATGGTCAGGCCAATGAGCAACTGTGCAGTTAGCACTAAAGGTTGATCAGTGACTTGGATTGGCTGGGCAAAGCTAGGGTGATGCCAGTAAGCAACTGTGCCAGCATCTAGTGATGACAAGCCCTCAACCTTAATTTCCATACCTGCAGTGGCACCCGACAGTGTCATAGGGATGATTTGCTGACCTGTGGGTGGCACTGAGTTAATCGCAAGTTTGTTACCCGCTATATCCGAGGTGGTAATCTCAGGGCCTGATCCAGCAAGTTTGCGTGCATCCAGCTGAGGATCAAAGCCGGTGGTGGCGCTGCTCTCGAGGCGGATGGCTGCTTCATCAAGCATTTCGGTGCTATGGAGTTGCAGTTTCAAAACATTGCTAACCGAGCCAGAACGAAGGACGCCAGTACTGTTACTGGTAGTAGTAGCACTCATATTGACGGCCATACTAGCCCCAGCACTAATGGCTTCCACAAAGAAGGCCTGACCAGGAGCAATCAGGTTAGATCCTTGGTTTATCGACACACCACCTACATAGCTAGCAAACTGTCCCATGGTAGAGTTCCAGACATGGATCTGACCATTGAGGTTACTTTTGGTCCAGCCAGTACTCGCATCCCAGTCCAGCCAAGCGGCATAAGGGTTTTTGACCAGGTTAAAGCCGTTAACTGAAGCAAAGCTGCAATTGTTGTCACAATACCTAAGCGCAAAGTTTACTGGCTCAAGGATAGGGGCACCACGGAAATAGAATGGCCCCATATTCATCCGGGTTCTGCTAATCCAGACACGCGCACCAAGGTCATTGCCTAGGCTTTGGTTAGGCCCCGATGGCTTGACATAACCATTGTTGACTGGCCAAACATTGTCTGTTGGGTCATACACAAAAATACTACCCAGCGCAGGGACACCATTGTTGTAAGTCTGGGAGGCTAGCGTATTGTTCTCGCCAAAGCCACTCACCCTATAGTCTTTGACTGGTGGGCCCAAGAACATCCAAGCTCCTGAAGTGCCACGCGGGCTGATATAGCGCTCTACTATGAATCGACTAGGATTAGTAAACGTACCACTTGATGTAGGGGTAATCACAGCCTGAGTAGTTGCATTGCTAGTCAAAAAGACCCTGCCCAAAGTAGGGTGTATGCGTGTGCTACCAAAAGTGGTGAGTTTGCTATTAACCCTTATTGTTTGCTCAATACTCAATGAAGCGTTCGTGTAAGCAAAGTTGCTGATCTCAATGTTGCCTGCGCCATATATACGTGCACCAGATGTTGTCAAGGTACCTGTACCTGTAATGGTGCCTTCGTTCCGGATGATGCCATTAATGGTTAGGGATTGACTATTGAGGTTAACTATTGCACCTGCTCTGACACTGATACGGTTATAGGTACGTGCACCTGTAATAGTAAGAGTGCCGCTATTTACCACAATGCTATCCACAGATCCATTCGGCAGGGCGCCGTTGCTCCAATTGTTTGCGTCCACATCATTACCAGTGCCATTCCAGACAAAAGAGTTGGCCGGCAAAACAGTAAGCGTAACTGGGTCCGAAACTTCGCTAGTGCAACCATTAGCAATGGTGCGCACGGTGTAGTCACCAGCCACGCCAGCATTGATGGTTTGGGTAGTGGCGTTGTTAGACCAGATGTAAGAAAAGCCAGCAGGGGCAGAAAGTGCTGATGTCATACCCGAGTTGATGATTAGGCGCCCACCGACAGTGATGGTTGGCTTGGCAGGTGGTGTGTTGACCGTGACAATCGTTGCTACGCTTACGTTGCTGGTACAGGTACCAATGATGGTACGCAGGGTATAGCTGCCAGCCGTGGTAACATTGATGCTCTGTGTGGTGGCATTGTTGGACCAGAGATAGGACAAACCGGCTGGGCCAGAAAGGGTAACAGACCCACCTGTACAGAAGGTTGTAGGACCACTTGGGGTAATAGTTGGGCCAGCTGGCGGGGTGCATGGTGCTTCTGACAGGCCAGCAACATAAGAAAATGACTTACCACTAAGTGAAAGAAATTCACCACCTAGGTAAACACTTGAGCTAGAAACAGATACTGCATAAAGGGCTGCATTCGCATTAGGATTCCAGGAGCTGATAGCAGCCGAGGTCAAATCAAGTGCGGCAATCCGGTTCCTGGATTGTCCGCCAATGTTAGTAAAGCGCCCAGCGGCATATAAATTGGTCCCGCTAACTGCCAACGAACTGATTACGTCATTAGCGGTTGCAGCCCAGCTTGAAGCCAAGCCAGTAGATAAACTTACTGCTGCTATACGATCGCGGTTCTGACCTCCTATGTTGGTAAATGCGCCACCAGCATATAGGGTAGATCCTGAAATGGCTAAAGTATTAATAACGTTGTTCGCATTCGGGTTCCAGGTCGTTGCAAGGCCAGTAGACGGACTTAAGGCGGCTAGGCGGTTTCTGGTTTGGCCACCGATTGTACTAAAAGCACCACCAACATAAATGTCACTTCCATTTGGCAGAATGGCATTAACTGCACCACTGGCATTCGGATCCCAGCTCGTTAGGTTGCCAGTTGTTTCGTCAAAAGCCGCAATCCGATTTCTCGTTTGGCCGCCAGCTTGCGTAAAGTCTCCACCAACATAGATGATACCATTATTAACTGATATCGTCCTGGTAAAGGCATTGAGGTTTGGGCTCCAGCTATTGGCAAGGCCTGTTGTTGCATCAAGGGCCGCCGCCTTATTACGAGATTGCCCCCCAATGGTAGCGAAGTCACCACAAACATAAACCGTCGAGCCTTGTACATTGATGTTGTAAACAGTGCTGTTGGCATTCGGGTTCCAGTTCGTAAGTTGGCCTGTGGTAGCGTCCAGTGCGGCAATGCGGTTCCTGATCTGGCCACCAAGACTTGTAAACTGACCTCCTACATATAATGATGTACCATTTACACCTAGGCACATCACGAGGCCATTGGCCGGCAAATTCAGACTATTAGGCACACCAGTTGTAGGATCAAGGGCGGCCAACCTAGACCTTTGCTGACCACCAATAGTGGTGAAATTGCCAAGGGCATAGACCAGACCTCCGGTCACCACAGCACTTTGTACATAACCATTCGGGCTGGGGTTCCAGCTGGTGGCAAGCCCTGTGCTTGTATTCAGTGCGGCGATATAACATCTACCTGCACTACCAATAAAGCAGAACTCGCCAGTTGCATAGAGTGTTGAGCCACTTAAGGCAAGCCCAAAAACATTGCCATCAGCCGATGGATTAAAGGAAGTAGCTAGCCCTGTAGTTGCGTCTAGTGCTGCAATCCGTACCCTAGTTTGGCCACCAATTGTGTTGAAAAGCCCACCAGCATAAACAGTAGAGCTACTAGCAACAATACTGCGTACAGTGCTGCTTGCATTTGGGTTCCATGCCGTGATATTGGTAGTAGAAAGGTCAAATGATGCTATTCTGTTTCTGGTCTGACCAGCAATGGTCGTGAACCCACCACCTACATAAAGCGTATTACCAGCTACCGAAAAGGTCTCCACGACACCATTGGCACCTGGGTTCCAGCTAGTAACCTGGTTGGTAGCAACGTTGACAGATGCAATCAATATCCTTGTTTGGCCACCTACAGATGTAAAGCTACCACCAATGTATAGAATGTTACCAACGAGCGCCATTGACTGAACTCCTGCATCAATGCCAAAGCTAAATAACGGGTCAACAGTGTTGTTAGACAATATATGCGCAAGCCTAGATACAGATGTACCACCTACGGTAGTAAAGTCACCACCAATGTACCAGCCGCCGCTCCCATCCGGGATTACTGCATGCACATGACCAGTAGAAAAACCACCAGCAATAGTTAACGGGGTACCCGCAAGTTGCCCTGTCGTTGCTGACATCTGGGCGCCGCCACCAGTGTTGGGGCCAACGAATGTAAAATCACCTCCTATATATAGTGTATTGCCACTACGTGCGGTGGTGTAAACACGGCTATTCGCACCCAAAATGTTGGGGTTGTGTGCTGGCTCAGTAAATTGGGCCGATGAAATGAGACTGGTCAATATTAGCCAGCCGATTAAGAGCACTTTTAGAGCTTTCATAATGGATAGAGAGTTGCGTAAAATTGGGTTCGGGAACGAGGGCACAATTAGTTTGTCCCATGTGGAGCACATGGTAGCAAAACAGATTGAACTGTATTTCCAATAAAATATCAGAGGGTACCTAGAATGGCGAATGATCGCCAATGAGATGAGCAAAAGCTGCTAATGCAGTACGTGCCACCAAATTGGGATACGATACTATGCAATTGAAACATAGCACGCTTAAACAACCCCAGCTGGCCATAGCCAAGTCAAAGGGTCCGTATGAACTAGCTGGCAGTGGCCAGAACAGTACCATGAAAGTAAGGTCTGCCCTGATGAGCGAGGAGCTAGATTTAGCTTGTAGAGATCAAAAAGGTAGTCTTCATAGATTCAGGTTTTATGGCAAGGATGATATCCTATATACAATTGGAGATCTAGTAAGCAAAATTACACAAGGTCAACCTGAATTTAATAGCGAACCAGCATTAAAAGGTCATTAAAAAAAGCAAACAGTGCGCCCTTAATACGAATCGTAAATCACAAATTATCAACTAACTAATCGTAAATTACTTAACTTATTACTAACCCATTCATTTGTGATTTACTATTGTATTTTTTACAGATAAGCCAACAATAGCTTAGAGTCATGTATGGATCCACACAACAAAAATTTCGATTATATAAGGATATCAGCTGTAAAAACGGCCAAAAGTTTCGACTAATAAAACCAACGGCACTCACAAACACCATTACTTTGTTTAGTTAAATCATATTACCTATTCTCTTCTTTTTCAAGTACGTTTAGCATCCAGATATATGCTTGGCTAATGTTAAACGCACAACCGCCAACCTTTGTTAAGCAGCATAATTCTTGGTCATGACCTGCAACATAATAAGACCAACTCCTTAGCTGTAGGATTTTGTCTTATTACCAAAGAAGTTGACTCAGTCGTGCGATTATGGGTTGTTAGCGATCCCATTAGGGAACCTTTAACAACCCATAATATTGTCTGGTTATTATAGGAGGCGGCCATAATCAAGCCAGTCCAAGGAAGGGACTATCTGCCTAACCTAGTTATCGTTGCTGAATAGCGAGTCTACAAACTCGACCTTGTTGAAGAGCTGCAAATCCTGAATGCGCTCGCCCACGCCAATGTATTTGACGGGGATATTGAGCTGGTCAGATATGCTGATCACCACGCCACCTTTGGCCGTGCCATCAAGCTTGGTGATAGCAAGGGAGGTTACTTCGGTAGCCTTCAGGAACTCTTGTGCTTGAATTAGGGCATTCTGACCGGTGCTACCGTCAAGCACAAGTAACACTTCGTGTGGTGCAGCATCGATGAATTTCTGCATCACCCGTTTGATCTTGGTCAGCTCGTTCATCAGGCCTACCTTGTTATGCAAGCGACCCGCTGTGTCGATAATGACCACATCGGCACCCATAGCCACGCCTTGTTTGACGGCGTCGAAGGCTACAGAGGCAGGGTCGGTGTTCATGCCATGGCTGATGACAGGCACACCAGTGCGCTCGCCCCATAGCTTGAGCTGATCAACAGCCGCAGCACGGAACGTATCGGCAGCACCAAGAACAACCTTCTTGCCCATTCCGTGGAAGTGGGCTGCCAATTTGCCGATGGTAGTGGTTTTGCCAACACCATTGACCCCAACAACCATGATAACGTAGGGTTTGATGCCCGGAGGCAAGGCCATGTCCGCCGCCGAAACGCCATCGTTGTGTGGTGCCAATAAGGCTACCACCTCTTCGCGCAAGATTTTATCTAGCTCGTCCGTACCTAGGAACTTGTCTTTGGCAACCCTATCCTCGATCCGTTTGATGATCTTGACGGTAGTCTCGACGCCTACGTCTGCACCGATCAGGATTTCCTCTAAGTTATCCAGGACCTCCTCGTCCACTTTTGACTTACCGACCAGAATTTTGCCTAGTCGGCCAAAAAAGCTCTCCTTGGTTTTTTGGAGGCCGTCGTCAAGTGTTTGTTTTTTCTCTTTGCTGAAGAAGTCGAAAAATCCCATATCGGTAGAAATAACTAATTGGTACTGTGGTTGGCAAAACAAGCAGGTAGGATGCAGTTCACGAAATCAAGCCGGTATGCTTAGAGAACGGCACCCAAACATTATTCAGGAATTGGGCAGGCACTAGTACTGAGGCGAAAGCCGCCGCTAGAGGACTGAGATGCACTGTGGTTCGAGGGTCTTGTTTGGTGTGCAATGCTTTGGTGCAATCTATTAGGTGTGCGAATTAGCAAAGTGCACTCCTTGTGGGTTATTGGCTTTGGTCTGGTATCATAAGCAAGGCAGACATCCCGGTAGGTGGAGTCTGCTAAGTAGTTTACCTTCCCTTTTGTACACCTCAACTGTTGAAGTTGCGGTGTCAAGGCCAGTTAATCCTGTACATGCCAAAACTAATCCCGAAAGCCGATAAATAGTCCGAAAACTTGTAGATCGGTCGGTTTTGGCACTTCAAGGTGCGACTATTGATTTCAGATCGACCTTAATGTACGCTCATAGAAAAACCTCGCCAAGTCAATGGCGAGGTTTTCGTGGTATCGGTGTTAGTAGAGCAGTTGGTGCTGCAAGATCGAATCTGGACCTGCGACTAAGCGCGGTTCAGGATCTCGGCAACAGTATCTGCTAGTACGATTTCTTCTTTGAAGGTGTAAGCACCTGTCTTAGGAGAACGTACAGCCTTGATGACCTTGGTGTAAGCCTTGGCCTCTGACTTAGTTTTGAGGGTAGCGACAACTTTCTTAGCCATGGGTTACTTGATTTCGCGGTGAACGGTATATTTTTTGAGAACAGAGTTGTATTTCCGCAACTCAATACGAGCTGTAGTGTTCTTACGGTTCTTGGTCGTGATGTACCGAGAGGTACCACCTACACCAGAATTTTTATGCTCAGTGCATTCGAGGATTACCTGAACGCGATTGCCTTTCTTTGCCATGCCAACTGCACCTTTTACGGCGCTTTTTACAAACGGACTGCAAATATAGGGGGATTATCCTTAGTCGCAACTTTTTGTTGACAAAAAACTAAAATCCCTAGGGACCTTCCAGTCCACCATTGGGTTCCGAGACCCCTTTTGGCCATTAAGCCCTTTGTAGTCGGGACGAAAGCATCTGGTTGAGACCCAGGACATAGCCCCA